>JAQTNW010000027.1 GCA_028713655.1 Candidatus Methylacidiphilales bacterium
ACCATTTGGATTTTCCTTTGGAAAAATCACCGTTCTCGATCAACTCTTCCGCCTGAAGGCAAGGCAGCACACACAAGAGCAAAAAGAGGGCATATTTCATGGTTACGAACCCTACCAATCAACCCTGCCATTTCCAGCTATTTATATGCAAGCGCAGCAGTCTGTTTACCTGCACGACAACGCAGCAATTTCAGACTAGCTCTTGCATTGTCATGAATTTGTCACAAGGCTGTCGATTGTTTGACGGAGTCGCTCAGGCATCTTAACTTGGATGTTTCACCCCGCTTCTGAAAAACACCGCAAAGCGTCCAAATCCAAAATGTGGCAGTCACAGGGGTGCGGCGACACCCGGGTTAACAACAAAACCGCCTGAATGAGAATTTTTTTGAATCGGAGACGCCTTATTTCGAGGCGGATTTACACACACGTATGAAGCCGGCAGGGTCCCCCGGATCCGGAGAGGAGTTGCCGGTCTCTGGCAGTACATCGGGTAAATTAATCCGCCTGGATGCCCTAACGCAAAATGCGCCACTCGGACACCTGCTCAAGGCGTTCAGCGATCCGCTCGAGCGTCTTCTTTCACTGGACCGGATCAACGCCATCTATACCGCCACCCAACTGGGTTGCTCGCGCGGAAACAATTTCTTTGAAGCCTGCGTCCAGGCCATGGACCTGTCCTGCGAAATTCCGGAGGGTGATCTGGACCGCATTCCACGCAAAGGGCCGGTTGTGGTGGTGGCCAATCATCCGTTCGGCGGAGCGGAGGGAATCCTGTTAGGCAAGTTGATGCTGCAAATACGTCCGGACGTCAAGCTGATGGCAAATTATTTGCTGGGAAGCATGCCGGAGATGCGGCCCTGGCTGATTCCGGTGGATCCGTTTGGGCAAAATGCTTCCGCGCGAAAAAACATCCGTCCGATGAAGGATGCCTTGCAATGGCTGAAACACGGGGGATTGCTGGTGGTTTTCCCGGCGGGCGAGGTTTCGCACCTGAGGCTCTCGAACCGGGGGGTGACGGATCCGCCGTGGAATGCGCATGCCGCCTCGCTCATCAGGCGCTCATGCGCCTCCGTGGTTCCAATTTACATTCACGGCCAAAACAGTTGGTTCTTTCAGTTTTCGGGCCTGGTCCATCCGCGTCTTCGCACAGCCCTTCTGCCCCGCGAACTGGCGGGCTGCCTCCGCCATCCCATGCGGCTTCTGGTGGGCCAGTCGGTTCCTGCGCTAAAATGCGGGCGTTTCGCCGATGATGCTGCTCTAACGAGATATTTGCGTTCAGCCACCTACCTGCTGCGAAACCGCCTGCAGCGCGGCGGCGCGGGCAGGTCCAACAAGGGGAAACGAAAAATGGCCGTCATTGCGCCGGTTCCGTCACGCTTGTTGGAGGCGGAAATTGCGGGTTTGCCGGAGGGCGCGCGCCTCGCGGCCCAGGGCGAGTTTGGCGTTTATCTTGCGGAAGCATGCCGGATTCCAAACTTGTTGCGCGAGATCGGCCGATTGCGGGAAATCACATTTCGCGAGGTCGGTGAAGGTTCAGGCAAGGAGCTGGATTTGGACGAGTACGACCCGCACTACCGCCACCTGTTGCTGTGGAATGGCGGTAAAAATGAGCTGGTCGGCGCCTACCGTTTGGGCGTGGCATCCGAACTCCTGGCCCGGCGCGGCGCGCGCGGCCTGTACACCAGCACCTTGTTCCGCTTCAAAAAGCCCTTCTTGAAAAAACTGGAGTCGGCGGCCGAACTGGGCCGGTCTTTCATCCGGTCGGATTACCAGCGCAGCTATGTCGCGCTTTCCCTGCTGTGGCGCGGGATCGGGGAATTCATCGTCCGCAACCCTGCCTGCCATCTGCTATTCGGCCCGGTGAGCATCAGCCACGATTATCATCCGGTCTCGCGGCATCTGATGCTGCAATTTCTGCGGGACAAACTGCAGGACCGGGAAAGTTCCCGCCATGTCCGCGCGTCGAACCCGCCGAGGCCCGCGAGGGTTTCAGGCTTGTGCAAGCGGGATGTCAGCATGTTGATGGACAATGTGGAGGACGTTTCCGCCCTGGTGTCGTCGCTGGAGCCGGACTCCAAAGGCATCCCGGTCCTGTTACGGCATTATATCAGCATGAAAGCGGTGCTGATCAGCTTTAATGTGGACCGCAATTTTTCGGACGCGCTCGACGGATTGATGATGGCGGATTTGCGCCAATGCGATGAGAAGCTCTTAAAACGCTTCATGGGGGAGGCCGGTTGCGAACGGTTCCGCGTCTTTCATGGATTGCAATCCTAACAGTCACGAGGTTCTGCCGGCTTGCGCCCGTTGAAACGCCAGGTGTGATTTCCCATGATCAGCCCCTGTAAGCAGGCTTGCGCCCGTTGAAACGCCAGGTGTGATTTCCCATGATCAGCCCCTGTAAGCAGGCTTGCCACCGCCCCGGCGCCTGTCTTGAATGGCCCGGTGCGCTACGGCCCCGATTTTCTTGTCATCGCCGCCTACTTCATCGCCATCGTGTGGGTCGGCCTTTCGTTCAGCCGCAAAAGCCGGACTGTCAGCCAGTTTTCCATCGGCGACCGCCAAATTCCCTGGTGGGCGGTGCTCGGTTCAATCCTGGCGGCTGAAATCAGCGCCGCCACATTCCTGGGCGCGCCGGGCGAGGGATACGGGCTGCGCAACTTCACCTACGCGCAACTGGCCATCGGCACTCTCCTGGCGCGGGTGATTGTCAGTTATGTCTTTATCAAGCCGTATTACGATTACCGGGTCATTTCCATTTACGAATTTTTGCATGTCCGCTTTGGCGTGCGCACCAAAAACGCCGCCTCGGCTGTTTTTCTATTCACACGCATACTGGCCAGCGGCTCCCGCTTGTACATCGCCGCCGTGGTATTGGTGCTCGGATATGAAATGCTCACTGGCGCCAAACCCACCTTGCGCCAGGAACTGCTGATCTACATCGGCTCCCTTGTGTTGCTCACTCTTTTCACAACTTTGTACACATCCCTGGGCGGGATCAAGGCGGTGGTCTGGACCGATGTTATTCAGGCCGCCGTTATGTTCGGCTCGCTCGCATTCGCGATCTGGATGTTGCTGAGGCATATTCCCGGCGGCTGGCATGGGGCCTTGTCCTGTTTGAAAGCGCCCGGCGACCTTTCCGTTTTCGACACGGGGATTGATGCCACGCGCAGTTGGGGCGCAAATTTCAAATACATCCTCAAAAACGAATACACCCTGTGGGCGGCCTTTTTTGCCTCCACCTTTATTACGATGGCCACGCACGGAACCGATCAGGACATGGTCCAACGCATGTTGACGGCCAAAAATTACCATCGCAGCCGGCTCGCCGTCGTTCTCTCCGGCCTGGCCGATATTCCGCTCGTCATGGTCTTTCTTCTCGTCGGCATCCTGCTGTGGGCGTTTTACAGATTTCATCCCGATCCGAATCTCCCGGACAAAAACCCCTATATTTTCGCCTACTACATCCTGCACGAACTTCCGGTTGGCGTCAGAGGATTGTTGATTGCGGGTATTTTTGCCACGGCCATGGGTTCGCTCAGTACCGCCCTTAATGCCCTGGCCACCAGCTTTATTCAGGATTGGTACCTGCCGTATTTGAACCCCGCCGCAGATGAAACAAGCCAGGTCAGAGCCCTGCGCTGGAGCACCGTGGTATTTGCCATTGCGCTCATCGTGGTCGGCTCGCTTACGGCCCTGGTGGTGCTTACCGTCAAGGATTCCCGCATCATTCCCATCGTGCTCGGCATTTTCGCCTACACCTACGGGCCGTTGCTGGGCGTTTTTTTGGTCGGAATGCTCACCCGCAGCCGCGGCAACGAAGCCGGAAATTTGCCCGCCATGCTGTCCGGTTTTCTGGCGGTTACGTTTTTCAGCGGGCTGTATTGCAAACTGCCCTTGCTGTTTGGACGGGCGGAATGGACGCAACCGCACTGGCTGCCTGCGATCTCATTTCCCTGGTGGATCACCATCGGAACCTGCGTCACGTTTGGCATCGCCGTGCTGTTCCGCACCCCGGCCAGCCAGCAGGATCTGGCGCGGCGGCATGTTGCTTCCGCCAACCCTCCATTCCAATCCTGATGTGTTGAGTAAGTTCGAGCCAAGAATCGCCTGCACCTTAAACACGAGGCAAATAAAGCTCAGCGTTTACCGCGGCTTCCTGCGGTTGAAACGAATGCGGTAGAGATATTTCCTTCGAACAAACTGTTCGATTTGCTTTATAATGAAATAAGTGAATTGCACCAGCGAACGATGCTCCATCTTCAGATTTTCTTCCAATTCGTGCCAAAGCCATCGTTGCGGCGGATATCCGGAATCACTGGCCAGCGGATACGCGATTTGTTTCAAAATTCTCCTGTAAAATTCGGGCAGTCCGCTCGCGTAAGCATCCAAAATTGCCTTGTACTTTTGATAGCGACTGCCGCTTCTCCTGCATCCTGTGGGATTGTCCCGATACCAAAATAAAAATCTGGGAATAACATCCAGTTTGTAACCGCTGCGGGACAGATTGATAAAAAATTCCCAATCCTCAGCCAACAGAAGCACTTCCGGAAATCCCTGCAAAGCCAGAAAAACCTGACGCCTGACAATGCAGTTGGCATCCCCAAAAACATCTTCCACCCAACCGGCTTCCATGGCTTGTCCCGCCGGAGTGACAACCCACGGGATTCGCAAGGGGTCCGGCCGGTCTTCAAAGGCTTTGTAAAAGCAGGTGCAACAATCGACGCCGCTCAGTTCAATCCCTTCGATAAATGATTCCAACATTTCCGGGAGGACTATATTGTCGGCATCGACAAAAACCAAATAATCACCCTTCGCCAGGGCCGCGCCATGGTTCCGGCTGGCTCCGATTCCTTGATTTTTAGATTTGGCAATAAAGGTGTATCGAGGGGCGGGATACTGTTCCTGCAACTCGTGAAATACACGCAGGGAAAACCCGTCCGTGCTGCCATCATCGACCACAATGACTTCAAAATTCGGGTAGGCGGATTTTTCCAAAGAAGCCAGAGTTTCCGGCAGATACCGGCCATGATTATAATGGGCAATGACGACCGAGACCAGGGGCGGGTTGAGCGCGATTTTACTCCGGATCACGTCGTGCTTATTGGTGGGAGCAGCTTGCTTTTTGAAAAGTTCCAGCCATTCCTGTTCAAGCGGGTCCAGCTCGGGGCGATTACATTTTAGGTTGGCTTGTGATTTTAAACGGTCCGTGAAAAACGGCAGTACCCGGTTGTCCGTCGGCACGGGCCATTGGTTTTCAACCATCCGACGCTTGATTTCATCGCTGCCAAATACAACCAGGTCGGCGTGTTCACAAACATAGCGTTCACACCAGGATGCCAATGCAGCCGGGATGGGCCAGCGCGGCCATGTTTCCCCCGCTTCAAGGCTTCGTTCTGAAGGGTCAAAAATGGCAAGCATCAGCAGCGTATTTTGAAAATCGCCCGCCATTCGCCTGGCTTGGACGGAACGGAATCCGATTCCGCGATGCTCTTGAAAGAGGACATGGGTATAATCCTGTTTTTTTAGAAAATCATACACCGCCAGGGATTGATTGATGAATCCCCAATACGCCTTGTCGTGGGGTTCCAGAGGCAGCCTTTCCAGCCGGACCAGATGTATTCCGGAGCTGGACAATGATCTCTCGATTGAAGCTCGAAGCCCGGCGTCCGGGCCCGTGTAAAGAACTGTTACAGAGCCAAAACGGGTCCGGCAGAGCCGGGCAAGACGCAAAAAATGCCCGCCCGCCGGATTGCAACCGGACGGTTCCTGCAGGCTGCCTGCAACCAGGCAAATTTGCGGTTCGTTTGCGTTCACAATCAACTTGCATGATTCACACGCTTCATGGGAAATCCACCAGGTGCCTTTCTTGCCCTTAGGCCTTGGAGAAAGCACCAAGGGCATGCACGTTATAACCCGGATGCTGGGTTGCCGAGCTTTTTTGCCCGGTCTTTTTGCGCTCATTTTAATAATCAACCTGTTGGCGCTGCTGCACAACAGTGGAAAGACACACGCTGAACCTATGCGGGCTATTTTTTTATCTGGCTTGGGAACAGGCGGTTGCGGAGACGCAACATTGGCATTTCCAGAACCTCCGATAACAAACAACCAACAACAAACGCGGCGGCGAAATAAGCAAGCGTAAGAATGAATGTTGAATGCCCGGCAAAGATCCGGGCAACCAACCAGTCCTTGGCAGCGAGGTGCCAGAGATAGATCGCGTAGGAATGGCGTCCCAGATAATCAGGCAGCCATGCCAGCGCCCGGCCCCAGCCCGCCGCGGGCCATGGTAAATCGGCCAATTGCGCCAAAATGATGATGCCCGAAAGATAACAACTCGTTGGAATTAAAGCCGTCACATACCAGGAATGAGGCAACCACAGTTGGGTGGCGGGCCAGAGCATCACCACCGCCAATCCCACCCAGGCAATTCTGAAACGTGCAAATATCGACAAACACTGCGGCTCGAAATCATACAGATATCGCAACAGGACCCCTGCCGCCAGACTGTCCACGCGCAGGTGCGATGGATTTAATTGCTTGAAAAAATTGAAACGCGACGGTTCCAATCCGCATTGAATCAGCCGGGCGGACAGGCAAAACACCAGAACTCCCAGCAAAATCCAAGGCAGCTTTTGCAGCTTTTCGGAATGAATTTTATTGCAGCGCAGCAACAGATAGAACATGCCGGCCAACAGCAGGTAAAAATGCACCTCGACGGCAAGGCTCCAGGTGTGCGGAAACATGGCGCGCCGGTAGCTCTGGAAAAAACAGGCTTCCCTGAAAATACGCCCCGCCAATTTCATGCCTGACGCCTCACCGACGGCAACACTCATCACGGCTGCAACCAATACCAGAACATAAAACAATGGAAGGATCTTGAATGCGCGCCGGATCAAGAACCGCTTCCCCCGCACATTTCCCGTGGCCTTGTATTCCGCAAACAAAAGACCGGAAACCAAAAATCCGCTGAGCACGAAAAAGAAATCCACCCCGATCCAGCCCATTTCCCTGATCCAATGATAAAGCCATCCGGAAATACCCGGCAGGCTGCCGGTCAAATCCCAACTGTGGGAAAACATGACCAGCAATACCGCCAGAAATCGCAAGCTGTCAAACCATGCAAAATGTTTCATGAATATTCCCGACCGGCATTGTCAAATACTGTGTTTTTGCGCTGTTCCTGAATCTGCGCTTGGAATTCTTAGGATCTCCTGCGGGCAATTGCAATCGATTCTAGCGCCAGGTTTCCCTCCACGCTTGAAATTCTGCGGGACGAAGGCGGTAACGGGCAATGTTACCCTCATGCAGGCTGCTTAATTCCGTCTCTACAATCTCAACAAAGCGCGGTTGGTCAGGGGCCGGAATCAAGGCGTCCGCGCTGCCTGCAATCCATTTGACAGCGGCAGTTTTGTTTTTTCCGCCGCGCACCACCTCCGCAACCACATTGCGGATCTGTGTCCGGTACTTCAACCGGAACATGTCCGGCTCACCCAGGGACTGGCATACGGCCGAATAGCGGGCGCACGAGCGCTCGTAGGCCCACAGAAACACGTCCCGCAAATACTCAACGCGGTTCAATTCATACACCCCGAGGATACCGTTGACATAGTCATCCTTCGGCACATCCACAAACGAAAGCGGGCAAAGATTGCGCAGCACCAGCGGAATATTGGCCGCAAGGCGTGAAACTCGCTTATTCACATCCTCGAACGGCTGCAGATACGGAATATGAACCATAACAAAAAATGCCTGTTCGAAGGCGTTTTGGATTTGCGCCGCTTTATCCAGCACAAGCTGGAAATGGTCTTCTATCATCTGCGGCTGCTCCAGAGGATGATAGACAGTTCCGGAAATGCCTACTGGATTGGCGCGCAACCTTCCCGCAGCGTTTGGATTTTGCAGCAGATTGTCCGCGAGCAATGCGTGCAGATTGAACAACGTATAGCGGTTGAAGCCGATTTCGTCCGCCTGTTCCGCCAGCAATTCGATTGCGGCCTTGTGGTTTAAAATCATTTGGGCTTCTTTTGCGTTCCGTCCTTCCGCGTTTTCGCCCAAAGCCAGAAGCCGTTCGGTTTCCAGCAATGAATACGTGTTGCCTTCGAGCCGACTCGAATTCCATGACAGGTCTATGAGCAGGCGATCCAGCACCTTTCGGAAATGGGTGCCCGCAGGCTGTGGCGCTCCCGTCGCCTGCCCCAGGGCTGCAAGCCTCGAAAGATGCTCCGGCAAAAGATAGGCTGAAGCATTCGGGCGGTATTTTTCCAAAAAAGAGGCCTGATACCCAATCGGACGCCGGTTTGATAATGGGCGCATTATGCTCCGGAAGATATTGCTTGCTGCGGATGAAAGCGGCAGTTCACTGCGTTTTATTTCCGCAGGTTGTTCCTTGACAGTTAAGCCGGAAGAAATTTCATTGAGGCGGTAGCGCCGCCCCCGCTGCTGTCCTTGCGGCGACAACCGGCCTTGCTTCACGAGCGCAGCTAGACGTCGCTGCAAAGTCCGCCGGGGCACCTGCCCGGACAGCAGTGCTTCAGCCTGTTCGATTGAAATGGGATCCAACACGTTCCGAAATACTTCCAGAACGGGGAGCAAATCACTTTCCGTGATGATTTTTGGCATTCCGCTTTATTATGGCGCAAAACATAAAATACGCCATATAAATCTAATATAATGCCATAAAATTCATTTATACGCCATATAGATAATTTATATGGCGTGTAAATGGTGTTTTGTCGTAGTAAGTCTATTTTATGCGCCAAATACGTACTCAAACAGCTTGTCGTCCGTGTGGTATTCCAACACATGGCGTCGTGCGGCTACCGACATGGCATGTAGCGCGGTTTTGTCTGCCAGCGCCTGCTTGGCCACGCGCTTTAAGTCATCTCCCTCGACTCCGTAATAAAAGGCATGCACACGGTCGATCAGGGGTCGGTATCGCAAGATGCGGGGATAATTGATCAATGGGACGGCTCCAACCATGCAGGCTTCATAATGGCGATGGCAATCCCAGCCATGCCCTTCGGGAGACCAGACAAGCCAGGAGCGCGCACATTTTTCAAGAAATTCCTTCCGGGGGATTCCCCGGCCCAGAATGATCTCCACGGCAAACCCTTCCCTGCGTAGTTCCTCCAATAATTTTACTCCGGTTTCCCGGGACATTTCGCCCTTGCAGGTTCCAATGAAGAGAATATCGATGTCCTTGGGCGAACTTGGATCGATGGATCTGGCCGCTTCGTCATATTTCAGCCCCAATGAGATGGGTTTGATTTTCGCATGATTTTTCCGGAACACTTCCGTTTTTCGGACAGCCGAGGTGTCTTCCATACGTCCGGTTGTGAACATAAAACCATTTTCGATTTTTACAGGCATTTCACGCCAGTAATATGTACGGCATTTTTTCAACAAGCCGAAAAACTGGGGTGGAATCAACGCGGGATCATCCTTTCGATCCACCACAATCAGCGGAACAGATGTTCCCTGCACCAACCCTAGGATGATCCAGGGGCCGAAAGCGTGAAATCGTCCGCAGCAACAGCGGAGGATTTGAATAAGATTGGAGATCGCATTTCGTTCGCGCCGCCAGGGAGTACTGCAAATGCCGTAAAAGGATGCCACGACCACATCATACTCTCCGCAGGCCAACTTTCGCTTCAACCCGCAAAAAAGGCGGAAGGTCATGTTGGTTGCGTCCGGGGCTTTTTTCCCGATCTGGTAATAATCGACTTGGGATGGGCGGATCTGCTTGAAATAAGAGCCTGCGCCGATCTCCAAAATCCGGATTTTCATCAGCTTTAAAGAATGTTAGGTCCGTTGGCGGAGTTCCTATCGATCAATCCAGCCCTCAGGCCATTGATGTGCGGTGATTTCCGGCGGCAGATCTGCAGTCGGAATGCGCTCCAGCCGTTCGTAGAGTAAAATATCCTTGTGCATGTAGTGGCGGGCATTTATGGCGGGCGGGTTCAGCCAGACTTCTTCAAACCAGGTTGGATCCACCTCATGGGCATGACCCCAGTTGAGCAGCTTGGTTTTCATGCGGGCATCGTCACCCAAACTTGAACCATGATGCATCCGGATTTCTTTCGGGAAATAAACCGTCTTGGGCTTACGCCCCGTGCGCAGGTATTCCAGCCAGCGCGCAGGTTTCCACCAATTCACATTCCGGCAGTTCTCAAAAACAAACCCCCTTTTCAAAAAAACTAGAGGCCTGTAGCCATCGCCCGGCTCCACGCCGCGCAGATTCCATTTTTTAAAGTAAAAATTTGTGGAAACGCGATAACCCGCCAGGCGTTCCTTCTGCACACGGCGCCAAGCCTCACCCAATACCTTGCTCTCCCAGACCTCGTCGCTGTCCACAATCAGGTAATAATCCGCATCCGGCGCCTGGAAAATCGCCGCGTTGCGCAATTTGGATTCGGCTTCTTTACCGGGCAAGGCTTCGAGATCACGACGCAGTACGAAACGCAGTTTGTTGTCTGGATCGGGGAAATCGAGCAACTTGGAAACGGTTTCGTCGGGTTCGACGTATTTCCCCTTGAAATTACGATCATAGGCCGTTACCACGCAAATCGTGTCCACCACCGGATAAATGCCCGATAAAACCGGAATCAAAAACGGTTGTTCTTTGAAAACCAACAGCACTGCGGCCAATTTCATGGTATCCCTCCTTCTCGAAAACAGACAGGGCACAGACTATCCTTCCAGCCGTGAAGAGCAAGGGGTTTGAGTCAGTCCTTGCGCTCTTTTGAGACAGAAAATTTTGCGTGCTTAATATAATTTAAAAAAAACCGCTTGTTGACCAAAGTCGTCTTTTGTTGGGCAAAAACAACTTGATTCGCTTTTGCCCCCTTCTATGTTCCGCAGGTACAATGCGAGAAACAACCGGCCATGAGACGGGATCGCCTTCGGCGCCAAAACACCCTTCCGGCGAGTCATGGGAGCCGAACAGCTTCATATACCGGCATATTTTCCATCATATTCCGAAATGCGCAGGAACAACAATGCGCATCGCGTTTGGGGAATGGTTTGACTGCATCGAGGACTACAGGACAACACAAAGCCCGCCCGCCCCTTCCGACTTTATCCTGGATGAAAGGTTGCAAAAATTCGTCACAAACGGAGTCACTCTCCGGGACATGGCGGAGTCTTCGAGGATGGTCGTAAATGAACAGTTTGAGGAATTCATCGCGAACAGGATTGATATTCGAAAGATGACAGACCGGCAGTTGTTATGCGGACACTTTGACCTGCCTCGCATGTATCTGCATCAGCGCTGTCCCGAAATAATCTGCAACCCGGCATACCGGGTTGTCACGTTTGTACGCGATCCCTTACAACTTGTAATCTCGTTGTTCAAATACTGCACATCCGTGGGGGTTTTTTCCAATAACGCAAAGATTGAGGATTATCTTTTTTGCCGTGAAAATGTGCTGGCATCATACTTTCCATGCACGGAAAAAAATTACCGTAAAATTGTGGACCGCTATTTTTTTGTAGGCCTCTCTGAAAAAATCCAGGAGGGGTTTGATTGCCTGGCAACAATCCTTGACAAGCCGGGAATCGATATCAGTAAATATGGAGTCCTTAACGAATCCAGATATGGAAACAAAATCGACATCCCAATGCAAACCCTTGCAAGGTTCAAGGAAAAGAACGCCTTGGATTATCGCATTTATGATTATTGCAAAGAACGGTTTGAGGCCATGCGCGATATGGGCCTAACTTAACCCGCATCGCCAGATTCGCGCGGCTAAGCGGCGGTTGCCGCGCCCATCAGGCAAGAATGAAAGAGATAGCCCATGGAGAACAAGTCCAATGTATTTGAAAAAGCGGCCCGCCTGCGCAATGAATTAGCGCAAGCGTGTGATAGCATCAATCAAGTCCAGCCGATGGCGCCCGGCCTCCACGCGGTTGCCGCGGAATGTGCCGTCAGGCTTTCGCATGCCAGCGTCATCATTACTGTAAACGAAGTCAATCAACGGCATGGGACCGGGATTCTGGTCAAAAGGCTCTTTGGCCGGACTCCAAATCTCGTTTCCATCCGATCCAGAAACCATTATGGCGAGCAGCACTTTGGTGACATCGACCTGTGCCTTAACCACACCGGTCTGTCGCGCAGGGATGTTTTCAGGAATGTAGAACAGGCGCTCAGGCAAATATCCGTGGAGAGGGTCGTGTGCGTGCCTTATTGCAGCGATTGCCTGCTTTCCGCCCTGGCCATAAAGGAAATATTCGATGTACCGCTTTGTGTGTATGTCATGGATGACCAGAATGTGCATTTCAATGGAATTCCAGACTCCCTGATGAAGGAGGCACTCGAAAAGGCGGCCTTGCGGCTTGCGATCTCGCCCGAGATGCGGGACGCATACGAGACAAAGTTCGGGCTTAAATTCTACCTGCTTCCGCCTGTTGTTGAGCCAGAACTGATCCAGGTCCAGCCTGAAACTGCCGATCCGCAAAATGATGCACCGGATGCCGGCCTGATGATCGGGAATGTGTGGAGTCCGAAGTGGCTATGCCTCCTTCGGGAGACTATCCATAAGTCGGGTACAAAGATTCATTGGTATGGCAATTCGGGGACGGCGTGGCTGGATACATACAAAAGTGAACTTGTTAACGACGGCATACTTGATTTTGGATTTGTGTCGGAAGCTGAATTAAAGCGCGTGTGCAAGCGGTACAAGTATGCCATCGTGCCTTCCGGAACGCTCGACCTGGATGATGATCGGGTCAGCATTGCCGCGCTAAGCCTTCCATCCCGGCTTCCGTTCCTTTTCTCAGTCTGCAACATTCCTGTGATTGTTTTGGGAAGCCAAAAAACGGCTGCCGCACGTTTCGTGAAGCGGTTTCATTTGGGTGTTACGTGCGATTACAACGCAACTGCTTTTCGCGAGGCGATAGAAAAGGTCTCCACTGCGGGAACACGGCAGTCAATCTGGCGCACCAAGGCGGAAAACGCGGATTTATTTTCCGCCGCCGAGGCTGGCGATTGGATTTGGAACTCGCTTGCATTAGGCAGGGCTTGTGATGATAAATACGAAAAATTAATGCCGCGCAGCGAAAGCGATCTGGTTGGCTTTATTGAGGCACCGGCGCCGAAGGATGTATTCCGGAATTTTCAGGAAACATACCACTGCATGCAACGGCTGAGGAATGCCGGATGTGCTCCCGACTTCGTAATTGATGTTGGCGCTTCATGCGGCGTGTGGTCTGATACGGTAAAGAGAGTGTTCCCGCATGCACGCTACATTCTAATTGACCCCCTTGCCTCGAAATACCGGGACATGTCAACTTGCTATTCGGATGCGAATCCTGAGTTTGAATGGATCGAAGCCGCAGCATCAAATGGAACGGGTCAAACATCACTGCAAGTCTCACCCGATCTTTACGGAAGCTCGCTGCTTCGACCGGCTGATTTTCGATGCTATGAAAGTGTGCCTGTCGAAATTACGACGATTGACAACATCGCGTCTGCCAAAAAACTCTCGGGCCACGGCATCTTGAAAATAGATGTTCAATGCGCCGAACACATGGTGCTGGCGGGCGCCCAAAAAACCCTGGCGCAAATTGATGTGCTTGTTTTGGAGTTGTCACTTGTCAGGTACGCTAACGAGGCGAAAATATTCAAGGAGATGCTTGACCTGATCTACAGCCTGGGATTTAGATATTATGATGACGCGGGCGTCTGGCGTTCTCCTGTAAATGGAACTCTCCTGCAGAAAGATATAGTATCCGTAAGGCAGGATGTTTTTCTTTTCAGGGTGAATGACTGACCATGCCTGAAACTCCATATATGTTTGCAACGCTCAAGAGAATTAAAAAACTCCGGAAACTTTTCCGCCCGGCCCTTGAATATTGGGAGGCTGTTTTAAAATATAACGGCCTGTGGTCGCACTCTGAAAACGAACTTGCACTGTTGCGTGCTGCAGCCCGGACTCTTGAATTGCAGAAGGAAACAGCGGAAGTTTTGCGTGAAATGCGCGTGCTGCAAAGCACGGTTGCCGCCCAATCCGGGACTTTACAAAAGCAGCACAGCCGGATCTTGCACACGCTCGGGCATGTCTGCCATTCGCTGGATTGGCAGGATGACGGCCCGAAGGCGATTCAGGCCTTAAGAACCGGGATGCTGAAGCTTCAGGAACAGATCGAATGCCTGCAAGGCCGCCGCAGGACAATGCCGGATGAAAACATAACGAGCGATTATGTTCGCCATAATCCGGAACTCCGTTTGATGGCTTATCTGTACCCTGATTTGCCCAACCACACGGCAATTGATGTGGGTGCCAATATTGGCGATGTCTCGGAGCATCTCCTGAACAGTGGCTACGAAGTTTATGCAATCGAGCCCTTCACGCCCACCTTTGAGCGCCTAAGCGTGCGATTGGGAAGGCGGGAAGGTTTCCATGGGATTCAGGCCGCGCTGGGTCCCGCTGACGGAACAGGCGTACTGCACCTGGTTGAAGATATCTCTGCGGGAAAAACGCATGCCGATGAAAGCGTCTACCCAAGCCTTGTCCTGCATTCGATGCCGTCTGACCTGGTATTTTCAGGGAAGGCGGAGGTCACTGTCAGGAGCCTGGAAAGTCTGCACCTGGCTTCCCAAATTCCCGCGGATGCCAGCCTCGTTAAGATTGATACGGAGGGTTACGATATTGAAGTGATCCGTGGAATGGGGGAGCACTTTTATCCGGTTGTGATTACGGAGTTTTGGGATCCTGAGCATACCTTTGGTAAGACTGGCGCACAGAACAGATTGGGAGACCTCGTCCGGATAATGAGCGATCGTGGTTATGCCTGGCATGTTGTACTATTCCGCGTGGAAGGATCTAACGATGTCCGCTTTTTATGCAACTGCACGCATGTGCCACCCACATCCTGGGGCAATGTCTTCTTTTTCCGGGATGAACACCTTTTTGAGAAGTCATCACTCTGGTGTTCAAACTGCCTCGAGCCTTACAACATCAGTGCTCCAAGCCGGCCTGTCGTGTCTCGAGACTGATATTCCGGTACATTTCCCTCTTCAGAGCCTATAGGACTGGGCATTCAGATTTGGTTGACTCAGGTCCGCAAGAGTGGTTTCGACCACATAATTCACCAGTCGGCGGCGGCCCTTTTTCTCCAACACAAACGCGCGTGCCGCTTCGGCCATGCGCTGCAGCCGGTCCGTGTCACGCAGGGCTTCTTCCACCACTCTTTCAAAATGGCCTTCCACATAGGAAAAATAAAAGGCATGCACATCCGGTTCCAGCGGTTCATGCGTGAGGGTGTATGGCCAGCTCAACAACGGAATGGACCCGGCAGCGGCCGCTTCATATTGGCGCCAGGTTTCCGCAGCCCAGCTTTCCACACAAACCACCAGCTTGGAACGTTGCATCGACTCGCGGTATTCTTCGTCGGATACCTTGCCACTGTGAATGAGAACCTTGAACCGGCTCCCCAGTTTCTCGGCCTTCTCACGGATCATTTTCCGCAATGGATTGTCTCCCCCGCTCATGAACAAATCGACGTCGCGCTCGCGCATGGGCCGGGCCGAAGGCGCAAACGTGGTTTCATCGGCGCCCTGGCTCAATGGGCGTAATTTTTCAATATGTGGTGCGACTTTTTTTTCCGTCAAATAATCCTGCAAGGGCTGGGTGGCGCGCATGCGCCAGGCCATCAATTCCCGTTTGAAATATAAGCGGCTGGCTTTCAGCAACGGCCAGTCCCATGGATAAATGTAATGGCTGTCCCGGGCATCAACAACCACGAGCGGCGTTTTGCCCCCGCCCGCGCGCGCCACCCACGGCGCCCACCACGAATCCAAACGCCTCACCTGGTAGGTCAAAAGCCGGAATGCAAGGCTGGCCGTCGTGAGCATGCCCTTGTTCCGCGGATAGGGTGATCTCATCATGGTATTGGCCACTATCAAATCGAATTCGCCGGCAGCCACGCGCCGGGCCAGCGAAATCATCCTCGGGTATGTGGCCTGCTGGTTACGGCTTCCCTTGTTGGAAACCAGTTCCACTTCGTAATCCGGATGGCCCAGAAAGCCCTTCTCGCAAATGGTGTGAAAATCGCTCCAGCTCCAAAAAACCAACAATTTCTTTTTTCCGGCCATAAACGTCCTTCCAATGTGTTATCCAACGGCTTTTTTAAATACTTCGATCAACTCTTCCGCCGCGCGCTCCGCGGTCAATTCACTTGCGATCTTTTGCGATACTGCGCGCGACACCGCCAGCTCTGTTGTAATCTGCTCCTCAATGGCCGCCGCCAGCGCCATGTCATCGCCCGGCGGCACCACGCGCCCGGCGCCGCTTTCACACACCAGCCCTGCGGCTCCCGTCGTTTCCGTCAGAATCACCGGTCTTCCCAGCACCAAGGCTTCGGCTGCGGTGCGCGAAAATTCCTCGATGCGGGAGGGGCAAACCACGACGGACGCGCGCAAGATCTCGCGCCTCACACCGTCAGCCGGAATCTTTCCCAGGCTTTCGACACGGCCTTGCAGCTCCGGGGCAGTCTTTAGTGTTTCCAATTCCTGCTGCAAGCGGTCGTCACGTTCGGTTTCTCCGCCGACCATCACAAAACTCCAGCCAGGCAGCTTTCCCGCCATCCGTTTTGCCGCCCGCAAAAAAACATCGGGCCCTTTTTTACGGTTCAACGCGCCCAAAAACAAAATGCGCTTTTCAGGGGCAATTGGTTTCGCGTCCTGGGCAGAGTCCAGAAAATTTTTCGTAAGATGATGGCGGTAATTAAAAATGCGTGCCGGTGGAGCGCCGTAATGCACGCGCATCCAGGAAGCCGTGGCTTCGGAATTGGCGCCGACCCTGTCCGAACTGCGGAACACCCAGCCGAGGGACGAGCGATGGCGAAAATGAACACCGGATTCATCCAGCGCATAACGCAACGCGAAGACCTGTGTCACCAGTGGAGGGAATTTTCCGCCAAGTTTCGCAATCACGCAGCACAGGCCGTCGGGTTCTTCGACCTGGGCCCAGACCACATCAAAGGGGCCGTGCTCCCCAAGCATTTGCCGGATTACCGTGGCGTCGGTCACTGCCTTGCGGTAACCGCCCCAGAATTTCACCAGTTTGTCGGGGAGCGAGCAGCTTCCCTTGCGTTTTTCCCGCGAGGTCACCCAAACCTTGAGCCCGCCGAGCTCCCGCCGTTCGGGTTTCAATCCTGCGTCCATGGATTGTGAAAGAATGGTCAAATCGACACCCGCTGCGGCCATGGCTTCCACCTGTTCGCGCAGGAACCCGCCACCCAGACGGCGCTGTTCCTCCCAAAACCAGCGTGACACCAGCAACACTTTCACGCGAACTCCTGCAAAAATTGGGCCAGGACCAGGGCCCGCGCATCCCAGCGGTAGTTCAAGGCCCAGTCGCGGGGCTCATGGCCCGCGTTGCGCGACGACAGGGCCAGAACCGCTTCCGCCAGGGCCTTCGGATCGTCCGGGGGTGCAAAGGCCACCCATGGGCCGGGACCGAGTTCCCGCAGAACTGGCAAATCGGTCGCTACAATTTTTTTATTGGCGGCCGCATATTCCAGGAATTTCATCGGAAAGGTATAGAGCGAGTTTTTTGGCTCTAGTCGATTGGGTAGCAGACCAATCGAAGCCCTGGACAACAACGGCAGGATTTTTTTCCTGGAGAGAAAGCCGGTGAAACTGACATTGGCCGGAGCGTGCGCCGAAAGTGCGCGCACCTGTTCAGCGCTTCCGCCCACGACGGTCAGGTGATGTTCCGGCAGGTGGCGCATGGCCGCCACCGCTGTGGGCACGCCTTTCCAACCCTGAAAACTGCCGACATAGATCAATTCATTCCGATCCTGCGAATCGGATGCATCGAGGAAAAACGATTCATCGGCGCAATTGGGCGAAATGAAAACTTTTTCGGGCATTTTATAGCGCCGTTGCAGCTCACCCAGAAGATAAGCCGAGGTCGCCACGACCGCGCGTGCCCGGCCATACACCTCCGACTCCTGCCGGCTCAGTTTGAGAAATTTTCCACAACCCTCCGGCCACGCGTCCGCGAAAATTTCGTGCGCTTCGAAAACTGTTGGCAGATCCGGCAACGATTTCTGCAGGAATTGTGCCGCCTTGAGATGAATGGCATAGGTTGCGTCAAAATGCGCGGCGCCCGCCAGCAGGTGTTCCACTTGCCTGTAATAATGTCTGCTGGAAGTGACGGAGAAGGGGCCCAACTTCCAGCGCCGCGGCAGACGCGTGATGGACAGGTTTTCGTGAGCGGCCAGGCCGAAAGCCTTGAACAACAGCGTATCCGATGGAAAGGCCGGTGACTCCGCAACCACCAGATCCACCCGCAGACCCGCCCGGCACAGCGAAAGGCAGCGGTTCAGGGTATGGATTTCCCGCGCCCGTTTGCCTGTGATTTCTTCGCCATAGAGATAGAGGAGTCGCAGCATAATAAAAAATTAAACGTTAGAGTCGTTGATCAAATCCAAAAGCCGTTGCGCCACGGAGTCGGGTGAAAATTTTTTACGGATGCGCTCATGCCGGGCCTGGCGTCCGGCTGTGCTTCGTTTTTCAGAAAGCGCATTTTTTATGGCATCAGCCAATGCGTCCGCATCTCCATGCTGCACCACCCGGCGATCCCGCGACTCGAGCGCATCCGCCAAAGCCACCTGGTCGCTCAAGACCAGGGGCAGTCCCATCGAGGCCGCTTCCAGCGCCGCGATGGAAAACGACTCAAATCCAGCCGATGGGAGCACATACGCATCGGACCGCTGCAACAATGCCCTGACATCTTCGCGCGCCAGCCGTCCGGGCAACCGGATGAAATCCGTCATGCCTCTTGCGGCAATTTCCCGCCGCAACCGTTCCCGTTCCGGACCTTCGCCGGCTATGTCACAACGCACCGGGACACCCTCTTCATGAAGGCGCGCCACCGCCTCAACCAGCACATGGAACGCCTTCCAGCCCACCAACCGTCCTGTCGCGGCCAGTTGCGGTAGGCCGCTTTTAGATACAAACGAGTTGTCAGGTATGTAAAAATGGGAATCGACGGGGTTGGGTATCACTACGGGCTCCACGCCAACCCGATCCCGGGCGAGCCTCGCCACGCGCGCGCTCACCGCAAATGCCGCATCCACAGCGCCGTAAAACAGGCGGTCGCCTGCATAATAATCCTCGCCGTGAAACCCCATGGCAATTTTGCCAACCCATTTCCGGTGTTTCCAAAAGGCCGCCACCGGCCAGTCAAAGGGCTTGCTCAACAGCATGACATCCGGCGCATCGGCCCGGACGTCGTTCCGGCATTTCCATCCGAAGTGCAGCCGCTGTACAAGCCTCTGGAATCTTGTGCCCAGATCGGGGATTGAGTTGGTCTCGATGTAATCGTTGAGCCGCAATGTCAGCGTGGTTGGCTGGTGTTGGCGCCCCGGCTTGGGGCGGCCGCCGTATAAAATCACCTCATGGCCGGCGCGCTGCCAGGCTTCACCCACGGTCAGGGCAAACACCTCGATCCCGCCCACTTCCGGCGTGCCGGGCAGATCAAACGTGGCGTTGGGCAAAAAAATACCGATTTTCATCGCATGAATTTGGAGACCCCACGTTATAGGCGGGGAGTGCCTTGAGGAACACTAATAAAATCCGGGTTAAAGATTGGCGCCACAATAGATGTGTTTTCCCATTAACCTCAATGCCTTGAACTAATTGATGACCGGTGTTTCATTTGAGCAAGGCGGTGAAGCCGGCCTGTTCAAAGTGTTTATCCCCGGTCAGCGCTTCGCCAATGCATTCGTCCCGCATGACCACGAAGGAAAGGCAGTCTGTCAGTGACCATTCCTTGTCTCTGCGTTGCTTAAAGAAATCCACACCGCGCTTGAACAAACGCGTCTCTGCCGGAATGATTTTAACGCGAGAATCCCTGGTGAGTGAGCAGTAGAGTGCAACAAAGTCGGCGCGGTCTTTGGGGTGGCAGTAGGCGTCGCCAAATTCGGCCAGCACCCATTCAGTGGTAACAAGGCGCAAGCGGGGATTGCGTGAGGCTTCCACTGCCGCCACATGGCGCCTCGCGCGCGCGCCAAGCAGAGCGAGAAAATAATATGTGTCGGCAAATACCGCGGTCATTTTTTCGGCGCGCCGCGACGGTAATGGCCGCGATTGAGGGCGTAGTCGCCGGGCAGATGGTGGCGCGGCTTGGCAAGTTTGAGCGCCATCTTGAGAAAGGGAGGATCATCCGCCAGCGGCACAAGCGGCGTTATAGCCACATCGGTGCCTTCGGCTAATTTGAGGCCTCGCGGGAGCGGTACGACGCCTTTTGTCACTTTGCTGATAAGTTTGATGGAGGCGCTCATGACTGCGAAGATAGCAGCTTATTCGCGGAGCTGGCAATTTCATTCTCCAGCTTGAACGTCTCGCGGAGAATGCCGACGGGCGGCAGCGCAAGAACAGGGCAATTCAATTCCAGCGATTGAATAAAACACTGTGGCATTGATGAGCAAGTGCCGGTATAGTGCGGTTTTAATGCGTATCCTGGCCATACAATTAAACCAACCGGGTGACGCAGTGCTGACCACTCCGGCACTGCGCTGGCTGATGCAACAAGGGCATGAAGTTCATCTTCTGGCCCAACCTTTGGGCACTGCCTTGCTTTCCAACATGCCAGGATTGGCTTCGGTCGAGGCTTTGCCACGCGGATCCATCAATGTTTTGCAGGATATCCGGCGCGCTTTTCGGTACCGCAGAATAGGATTCGATCAAGCCATCATTTTTTCTCAGTGTTCAGAGCGGCCCGCTCTTTGGGCCTGGCTTTCCGGGGCGCGGGAGCGCCGCGCGTGGGAATCGCTGAAAGCAAAACGATACGGTTACTGGGGCTGGATCAACCAACGCAGGCACGGCGATCCCGATGCCGTTCATATCGTCGAGCAACATCTCTGCCTGGCCGGGGCCGATTTTCGAGAAGCCCGTAATTTTCAACTCGAGTATCAGCCACCGGTTGCCGATCGCGAGTGGGCTACAGGCTGGCTTCAACAACAGGGATTGCGTGGACGGGATTATCTCCTGTTTCACGTCGCGGCCCGCTGGCCTTCCAAATACTGGCCTGCGGCCAATGTAATCGAATTCATCAAGTCCTGCCATAGCCGTCTGGGTCTTCCCGTCGTGCTTACCACGGGAGGCGACCCGTTGGAAACGGACTTTGCCCGTGAGATCATTGCGTCCGCCAAACCCGATTTCCACCATATCGGCACACTGCAAATCAACCAGCTCGGCGCGCTGATCCAGCAGGCGGCCCTGTTCACAGGTGTCGATACCATGCCCATGCATCTGGCGGCGGCGCTGAAAATCCCGGGTGTGGCGATTTTTGGTCCAACCGACGACGCCATCTGGGGCCCCTGGCAGTCCAATCTGGCCGTCTTGCGCAAGGACTGCCGTTGTCTGAAGCAGGAGCGGAGAAGTTGTGGCAAGGGATTCGTCAGTGAATGCCTCGCCAGTGTGTCCGCCGGTGAGGTTTTGGATACGGCGGCGAAAAGATTGGCGCATCCCATTATTTTTTAGACTGGATTGCCGCGTCGTCCGGCCCCGCCGTCCTCCTCCTAATGAACACTTGGGGCAAGATGTCAAAGATCAGGATATTAGGCATCATGCGAATCCATCTTCCGCCGAGGCGCAGAGGGAAGACGGAAACAAACGTAAACTTGCTTCCTGTTTCTCAGCGCCCCCACCCCTTCGCGTTGGACTGACGCTTCGGCGATGCGGGTGCGCCTCCCTGCCCGCTATCGCGAGTCCGGCATAGCCGGGCGTGGCGATCCATCCCCCGACAGCAACTTGTGTTCTATCTTGCCGCTCTCGGACTGGCAGTTAAGATCGAAACTGCATGGAAGTCCGGAGCATTGAAACCATCGTCAAGACACTGAACGATGCAAACGTCCAGTACCTCATCGTGGGCGGGCTTGCCGTCAATGCGCATGGGTATGAGAGGCTCACTGTAGATGTGGATTTGGTCATTGGACTCCAGCCGGAAAATATCACGCGGGCGCTCTATGCCTTGCGGTCGATCGGTTATCAAACCAGAATTCCTGTCAGCCCCGAAGAATTTGCAAATCGGGAAAATCGGGAAGCCTGGCGTAAGGACAAGCAGATGCTTGTCTTGCAACTCTGGAGTGATGCACATCTGCGTACGCCCATTGATGTATTTGTCTATGAGCCCTTTGATTTTGCCGAGGAATATGCCAAGGCAAGGAAGGAAGCTGTGTTTGCCGATATTCAAGCCCCGGTAATATGCTATGAAACTCTCCTTGCCATGAAGCGCGAGGCTGGCCGTCCGAAGGATTTGTTGGATATTGAAGCATTGAAAAAACTGGATTCTTATCGATGACCAAGGAAGAACTCTACGCAGATCCCGGTTGGCAGTGGTGTACCTCCGAAGGAGCGGAACTTGCCACCCTTCTTATCGGCCTGAAGACGACCTTCCGTGAAAAGCTGGAATGGCTCGAGGAAGCCGAAACCCTCACGCTCCGCCTCCGCGCCAGCCGTGAGAAAAGAAACTCTAAATCGGCAACTTGAAACCAGAGTCATGGATTTATTGTTCACGCTGGTCGATTTAGCGGCGCGCCCATTGAAGCTTTTCAGGAAAAACCCTGCTCGCGCTGCCGGTTCCGGGCTCCGCATTTTGGTGATACGCCGGAACCGGATGGGCGACATGATCTATACGCTTCCGTTGCTACACGCCATCCGGAAGCGGCATCCGACAGCGCGCCTGGCTGTTGCGTGTGATGCGGCGGGCGCGCCCATTGCAAAAGCCAGCGGATCGGTTGATGAAGTGATTGTCCTGAAACCCTCCTGGAACCGGTGGATCGGGATTTTCAAAAATGCAGCGCGCCTGCAAGACTACGACTGCGTCATCGCGGCCAAGGGTGGTTATGACAAGCGACTGGCGGTACTCGTGCGGCTGACCAATGCTCCGCAGCGCATCGGATTTGCCAGGCAAACCGGCAGGCCCTGCCGTTTCTATGCCCATGCTGTCAACCCTCCCGAAAATCCACATGGCGAACATCAAATTGAAACACAACTGCGTTTGCTGGCGCCTCTCGGGATCCAGGACGCAACCCCTGACTTGCATCTGAACATTCCGCCAGAGTCCCGCGATCGCGCCCGCCAAATTTTGCAGTCGCAACCCTTTTTGTCGCACCCGGGATTTGTGTTGATCAACATCAGTTGCAACCGGCCCGTAAAATTCAATGATGAAGATTATGCGGCCTTGATCGGGAGCTTGTTGAAAAACACAGATTATGCCGTTGGCATCGTCTGCGCGCCGGCAGACCGGGACAGGGCGCAGCGTGTGGTCTTGCGGGTGGGAAGAGACCGGGCCGCTGTTGCCGATACTCCAGAATCACTGGATTTAGCTGCGCTTCTGCAGCAGGCCGCATTTTTTATCACGCCCGAGGGCGGGGCGGCCCATCTTTCAGCCGCCACACAAACGCCGACACTGGTGCTGTGGTCGGGGCATTACCAGAAATGGCGTCCGCGTGGGGAACGCCATATTCTGGTTGAAGCCGTGGATGGGGAATCCAGCATTCCCCAGGACCGAATTTTACAGGCTTTGGCTCCCATGTTTCATCACGTCCCATGAATCTGCCCGCATTTTTGAATGAACAGGCGTATCGGCTGGTTTTCAACCGGTTGAGCTCGCGCCGCCCGCCGCGGCCCGCTCCCATCCGGCTCGGTCCGCACAGCAAGGTGCTGGTCTTTTCCTGCGCCGGCATCGGAGATACGCTGACCGATTCGGTGGTATTCAAAGCGCTGGCGGAAACCTGGCCCGGCATCCATCTTGCGATGGTCGTGCACCGGCGCCGGCGTATGCTGGCTGATCATAATCCATGCGTAAACGCTGTTTTTACCATCGAAAAGGGGCCGTTGGCATTTTACAAATTGCACAAGAGCTTGAAACAGGCCGGACCCTGGGATGCGATCCTCCAGTTGCGCGGGAACGATCCGGAGCCGCGTTGCCAGGGTTTTTTACTCAACCCGGATGTCAGTGTCAGCATTCCGCAAATGACCCGCTATGGCCGACTCTGCGGCCATATTTTAGAACAGCCCGATTGGGAGGAAAACCACGGCGTGGTACAAACCTTGCGCATGGCTGAATACCTTGGGGCGCACACGACCGAACCACATCTGGCTTATCTAGTGAATCCATCAGAGCGGACGGCCCTTGAGTCTAAATTATCCGAGCTTGGACTGGATCCCGGAAAGCAGCGTATCGTTTTTCAAATTGGCGGAGGGCGCAGGGCCTCCTGGCGCGATTGGCCGATGGAGCATTATATCAAGCTGATCCGTCTGCTTGCCGCGCGGCATGATGCAAGCTTCATCCTGCTGGGCGGGCCGGACCAAAAGAAGAAAGCATCCGCCATTCAGGAAGCTCTGGCACTGCCCTCCGTTCACAATCTGGCCGGACAGATCAATCTTGCGGGATCAGCCGCCCTGCTCCAATCCGCCGAGTGCCTTATCAGCACCGACACCGGCATCATGCATCTTGGTTTCGCGGTCGGTACGCGCGTCGTTGCCCTGATTCACTGCAACAACCCTGCCCATCGCGTCGGCCCGTATGGCTACGGTGACCGGCACCGGGTCGTCCAACTGCCGCGCCCTGTAGACTACCATTCACCTGCTGATGCTTCCATGTCGGACATCCGCCCGGAACAGGTCTTGCAAAAAATTGAGGAGATTCTGAAATGAACTTTCCCGGACTCGACCCTGCCTGGATTCTGACACACCGCTCGTTACAACATGCCGGTGTGATCCGTCCCTGGAATCTGGGGGCTTGCCGAAACGAAATCAATCGGGGGGCGAAAGTTTTGGTGGTGTCTTCCACGGCATTGGGCGACACGGTCCTGTGCACGCCCCTGTTGCGCGCGTTGTCGGAGAATCTGGGCCGCGATCATACCGGCTTTCTTGTCAAAAAGCCGTACCGAGACCTTTATGCCGCCGACGCTGCCATCGGAGAAGTTTTTACGGTTTCCGGAAAATACCGCGGCTGGTTGGAAATGCGCCGGAAAATTCTGGATGGCGGCTATCAGATCGCCCTCATTGCCAATACAACCGAACCCGATCTGATTCCGTGGCTTTGGCATTGCGGGATCCGCGGATTTCTCCGATACCGCAGCCGCTGGAGCCAATGGTCCGGGTGGTTCGCCAATATCAACATGATGCGCAAGCCCGGTGAACCCGATTACGCCACCGGCCATGCCATCGACAACAACCTTGCCATGGCTGAAGCGCTGGGCCTTGCCGCCAATGAGCGCCGCACCCGGCTCTCGCTGCCTGATACAATTTCAGACTCCCGCCAGCCTATTATTATGATCCATCCCGGCGCTTCGAGGCCGCGGAAGCGCTGGCCTTTGGAGCGCTGGATTTATGTGGGCAGGATGCTGCTTGATGAGCGGCCGGAAGCCCGCGTGCTCGTGACGGGATCCAAAGAGGAAGCGGCGGATGCGGCAAGGCTGGCTGAGGCGCTTGGGCCGCGTGCAACCAATCTGGCAGGCAACCTGGGCTTGATGAAATTATTGGAACTGCAGTCGCAGGCTGCGCTGTTTCTTTCCGGCGACACCGGCCCTTATCACATGGCGGTGGCGGTGGATTGCCCAACTGTCACACTATTTGCGCCAACCGACCGCGGTTCGTCCGCCGAGGCCTGCGGCCCGAAATATTCAGATCCGAGCCGGCATGCCGTTCTGGAAATTTCATCGTTCGAAGCCGGGATCAGCAGCATCAGAGCCGAGTCTGTTCTCGCAGAAGCCCACAGGATGTTGCGAGGTTAGGGCATTTTTTATTTAAGTTGCTGCTTCTGCCGATCGTGTTGACCAAAGCACCGTCCCCAGAGCTGAATCAAAGGCATCTGAACCGTAAAGGCTTCCAGCGCTGACCTGCAAAATCCGGCATTTATTTTTTTGCAACCAATCCTTCATTTGCTTTCCGGACCAATACGGGGCGTGCCATTCCGCCAGCCCCAATGGGAAACTCAATATAAACTCAGTTTCATTTTCAAAAATGAATTTTTCCGCACCTTCGATATCAATTTTGATCAAATCATACGAATTTGTGCCGACAATTTCCGCCAGCGGCGCGGACGGAATCAGGATGGTTTTTCGGTTGCGCCCCCACTCCCGATGGATTGAGGACCCGGTGGAAGTGCCACTGGCAAAAAATGGCGCCTTAGCAGACTTTGGCCCGATCAAGGCGTTTTCCACCCGCATGATCGGCTCCAGCTTATTCAAGGCAAGAAGTCTTCCGGCGTATTTACAGGACAGTGGATTCGCATCTACCAATAATGCTTCCTGCGACGTTTTGCCCAGGGCATCATACAACCAAAGGCTAAAATAACCTATATTGCAGCCAACATCCACCCAACGCTTTACCTCCGAAAGACTGGCAAGATTCGGTCGGTAGCATTGCTCGTAAAAAACCTCTTGAAAGGCACCGAAAGCATCCTTGGTGGGAATCAAGATCTTGAGGCGCGATGCCGTTTTGACGGCGCATTCTGCGAACGGGAATAATTTCCATGCCAGCGATTTCAGAAGTCTTCGCGCCTTGTTCATTTATCAAGAACATCCTACACTTCTTTAAGGATGTTCAAGATATTTGGAGCGGTATTTCGCAAACAGGTGTGGTTGAATTGGTTTGCCTAATAACTACCTGGTCGCCCTATTTTTGCCGATTAAAACCTGCCCGATGATGCGTTCCACGGTCTCGCACATGGCTTCATTGGTGTGATGTTTGAGTACGGACTCCCGTCCCGCGCCGGCCAGGCTTTCGCGTAATTGCGGTTCGGCCAACAACCGTCCGATTGCATCGGCCAGTTGCGCTGCATTGCCGGGTTCCACCAGCAGGCCGGTGCTTTCATGCTGTACCACCTCGGGAATGCCGCCGATTCTTGTGCCTACCACCGGTACGCCGGTCGCCTGCGCCTGCAGAACCGCCTGGGGAATCCCCTCATGCGCCAGGGAAGGCAGGACAAAAACCGAAAGCGAGGCCATGATTTGCGGGACATCCGTACGGTGGCCTAACAATGAAAAGCAATTATGTAATCCAGCCTCCGCAACCCGCTGCCGAAGCTCGTCGCGTCCGGGCCCGTCGCCCGCAACCACGAAATGGGCGCGTTGGCCGCGCCCCCGCAGCAGGCTGGCCGCTTCGACAAAGACCGCATGCCCTTTCCAGCTCCGGATCACAGCGATCAGCCCCACCAGCGGCAGCTCCGGAGGCAGACGCAGCTCCTCATGCAGAGTACCCCGGATTCCCGGTTGGAAACGTTCCACATCCACCCCGGTTGGGATGCAGGAAACCAATGCAGGATCCAGCGACAGCCTTTCTGATAAATGCCTTGAAATCTTTTCACTTGTGGTCAAGACCCGGTCGGCCAGGGAGGAAAACGCAAGGCGGCTCAGCCAGGGATTCCGGTATTCCACATCGATGTGCCGGGAGCGCAGCAGCACGGGCGTGCGGGCATACCTCGCAGCAATGCCACCCAGCCAGCCGTCCCGGGAGCTGTGTGTGTTGACGACATCGATCCGGTTTTCACGCAGTTGCCGGACGAGCTTCAGTGTGGATGAGACGTAGCTGAGTCGGCGGCAATCCAGTGAAAAAACCGGGATGGAAACGGCCTCGGCTTCCGTATAAATACGGCTGATGGAAGGCGCGGCCAGCCAGACTTCATGCCCGCGCGCGCGCATGGCCTTCAGTTCCTGCAAAACGCGGATTTCCTGCCCGCCCCAACCGAGTGAACTCTCCGTATGCAGGATCCGGAAACGCCGTTCCGCCCTTGCCTTGCTGTTGCCTTGCTGTTTCATCAATAATACCGCGCTGCCCTTATGGGGTAAAAGCTTGTCATCACCCGCGGTTTTTGGCACACCTTTTTGCCCTTTAACCGCGCTTTCACTATGCCATCACGCCACGACTATCAAGCCAAACAAAAACTCACGACGATTCAGGGCGCGGTTTTTCTCTACAAAGTATGCGGCAAGTACCTGCGCCGTTACTGGTTGCGCTTTGTTTTGGGGATTCTTCTGGGCCTCAGTTTCGGCATGGTCAACGCCAGTTCCCTCTGGGTCACCAAGACGTTGGTCGATCACATGACGCCTGCCACGCCAACTGCCGCGCCTGATGCCAAAAAGCCGGTTTCACCGCCCCCTGCTACTGCGGGATTCGTTAAGCAATTGCAGTACAAAGCCAAGATCACCGGACGCCGTTATGCGAAACGGATTGATGAAACAACCGATCATTGGATTCCTCGCGTCGGGCGTTCCGTGCAGTGGCAGGAAATTGTCGGCGGCACTCTTCTGCTGCCATTTCTTCTATTCTTGCGCGGTGGCGTCAGTTACCTCAGCAGCTATTATTTTGCCTGGGTCGGCCTGCGCGTGACCAACGACCTGCGCCTCGACGCCCTCACCAAACTGCACTCTCTTTCCCTTGATTATTTCAACAAACGCAGTACAGCGGATCTGCTCGGCCGGGTCAACAGCGACACGGGCGTTATCCGCGCATTTCTCAGCCTGGGCTTTAATGACATCATCAAGGAACCTTTCACTTTCTTCTGCGTATTTTCCGCCATGCTGGTTATCAACTGGAAGCTGACCCTTTTTGCCTGCACGCTCATGCCCCTCTGCTTCATCCCTATCAGCATTCTCGGGAAAAAATCGCGCAAGGCCAGCCGGGCCGACAGCCAGAAGATGATGGGCGCCGAAAACGGCTTGATCGAAGCACTCGCCAATATCCGCGTTGTGAAAAGTTTTCGTCTGGAAAGCCAGCAGAAGGAAGAATTTGCAGACGCGCTGCGGACTTCCATCAAATACGCCATGCGCAACATCAAGGCCAAGGAACTGCTCAACCCGATCATCGAAGTCATTTCCATGCTCGGCATCAGCGTCATCATCGTTTATGTGATCTCGCAGAACATTCCCATCCCCAATCTGGCGGCATTCCTGGTGGGGTTGATTACCCTCTACAGCCCTCTTAAAAAAATCGGCGGCATCCACATTTACTTTTCCCAGGCCTCCTTTTCTGTCGAACGCCTCTCTGAATTTTTCAGCGAAGTTCCCACCGTTGCCGAAAAACCCAATCCCGTCCTGCTGGAAAGATTTTCGCGCAACATTCGCCTCGAAAACGTGGGTTTTTCCTACGGCGACGGCATGGTCCTGCAAAACGTCTCGCTGCAGGTCCCGCGCGGAATGAAGCTCGGCATTGCCGGCGAAAGCGGCTCCGGGAAAACAACCCTCATTAACCTGCTGCTCCGCTTCTACGACGTGACCGAGGGCCGGATTCTCGTTGACGGCCATGACGTGCGCGACCTCTCCTTCGACAGCCACCGCCGCATCATGTCGCTCGTCGGCCAGGAAGTCCTGCTTTTTAACCGCAGCATCGCCGAGAACATCGAGTTCGGCCTGCTTGGCGCCACCCGGACGCAGATCGAGGAAGCAGCCAAAGGTGCTTTCGCCCATGAGTTCATCACCCAACTGCCTCATGGCTACGACACGATCATTGGGGAACGGGGCGTTCGCCTGTCCGGAGGCCAGCGCCAACGCCTGGCCATCGCCCGCGCTTTTGTCCGCGATGCGCCCATCCTCATTCTGGATGAAGCCACTGCTTCGCTCGATTCCACGGCGGAAGCCGAAGTACAGGCCGCCATCGACCGTCTGGCGCAGGGCCGCACCGTCATCAGCATCGCCCACCGACTTTCCACACTCAAAGACTGCAACCTCATCGTCGTTTTTGACAAGGGGCGCATTATCGAACAGGGCACCATGGGTGAACTCCTCCGCGCCAAGGGCGCATTTGCCATAATGGCGGCGCGGCAGGGGATATTGGATGCCTAGCTTTCCATGAGCACTACATCCAGTTGTCTGGTTTTGGGGGCTGCTGCCGGACTCAAGCCGGAGGGCTTGGACGTTTTCATCAACAGCCTGCGCAATACCGGCTATGCAGATTCCACCGCCATCGTGGTTTATGACAGCGACCGGGAACTGGCCACATGGCTCAAATCCCGCGGAGTTTTTGTTGTTGCCGTCCCCGCCCCTGCCAGGCCGGACAATTCGTTTCCTTCTCCCAAACGCATCAGCCAGGCGGGCCGGAATCTGCCGGGTTTTTTGAGGCGGCGGCTGATTGACCCGCTGGCAGCTGCACGCCTGCATATCCGATTCTCGCGATATTTATATTTTAACCGCTTTCTCCGCCGCCACAGGGATGAATTTACCCATGTTTTTCTCGCGGACACCCGCGACATTGTGTTTCAAGCGGATCCTTTCCCCGCTCTGCAAAGCTGTGACGGTGCCTTGTGCCTTTTTGCCGAAGATCCGATCCGGGAGCAGGACTTTAACACGCGTTGCGTTTTGGAGTTTTATGGCGCGGGCAGTTTGAAAAGCATCGGGCAGCAGCCGGGCTTCTGCTCGGGAACCACCGGTGGAGGCACCCGGGCCGTATTGGCATATCTTGACTGCATGGCCCGTGAAATCATCTGCAAATTAAAAATTTTGCATAAATATGACTACGGCGATCAGGCGGTACACATCTGGACCGCGTGGGCTGGACGGCTGCCCAAGTATCGCGTACTCGAAAATTTCAACGGTCCGGTGGCAAATCTTGGCATTGCAGACGCGGGCCGTTTCAGATGGAATAGCCAGGGTTTAATGCTTAACGACGATGGCAGCATCATTCCCGTGCTTCATCAATACAACCGGCATCCATGCCTTGAAAGCCTGGTCGAAAAGCTTGCCGCTTGAATCGTAATGAACCCGTCGGCCCCTCAAATTTGCATTGTCGCCGCATCCTTGTCCGCTTCGCCCAATGACGAAGGGGCAGGCGGGCACGCATTGCAACTGGCCCGGCTTTGTCTGGAGCATTTTGGTTCTCTCACGGTTCTTTACACAGGGCCGCGCTGGGACCGGCAGCCTGGCCTTGAAAAATCACTCACAGACGCAGGAGCCCGGTTTGTTTTTCTGGAAGATGTACCGCGGGAACCCCATGAAAATGACCAATGGGGGATCATCGATCAGTCGTCGGCTGTTTGCGATTTTCTAAAAACAGAAAACCACTCCCACATCGTTTTTCAAGACCAGCGCGGACCGGGCTTCAGAGCCATCCAGGCCAGGAGGATTGCCGGAGAATTTGAAAATTCGGTTTTGATCCTCTGCATATTGGCTCCATCGGAATATTCCCTGGAAAAACAGGAGGCATGGAGCCGGTGGCCCGTTGTCGATGCCCTGGCCGGTTGGTGTGAACGTTATGCATGCGAACACGCGGATTTTGTGGCGTTCGCCGGCACGGAAGTCAGGGATTGGGTGACGGGGCGGGAATGGGTTGTGGCCCCAAAAGCCGCCTTAATGCCCGTGCCAAGTGATTCGCTGGAGGCAAGCAGGCAAAAATGGATCGATCTCTTCTCGGAAAGGCCCCCGGCCGCGCGTTTGGAAAAAATCCGCGCGGAAATTGCAGCCAATCCCCCCCTGGTTTCGGTTATCATCCCGTATTTCAATTACGGAAAATATCTGCCGACAGCCCTGGCTTCCATTGCCGCCTCCACCTACCCGAACTTTGAAGTTTTCGTGGTTGATGATGCCAGTACGGATGAGTTCTCGCGCAGGATTTTCCGGGAAATGCGCGAGCTCTATGACGGCCCGAAATATGCCTTTATTTCCCGGAGGGAAAATGGGGGAGTGGCAGCGGTTCGAAACCACGCCGCCGCCCTGGCCCGGGGGGAATACCTGGTGTTTTTTGATTCGGACAACATTGCCGACCCTGGCATGTTGCAGTCCTTTGTTGAAGGGATCATCCATGGCGGGGTGGATTGCTGTACATGTTATTACAAAACTTTTTCAAACACCACGATATCCGATCCCGAAACAGCGCTGGCTTGGGTAAGCACACCCATAGGAGCGGCCCTTGAAATCGGATGGATGGAAAACGTCTGCGGTGATGCCAACAGCATTGTCAGGCGTGATGTTTTTGAAAGTATTAAGGGCTTCCGCAGCGAGTGCGAGCCCGTGGAGGATTTTGATTTTTTTCTGCGTGTTTGTTTTGCCGGGCGCAAGGTGGACGTGGTCCCCCGGTTTTTGTTCTGGTACCGTGACAACCACGGCGGCCTGCGCCACAACGCCAATCGTTACAAAAGATACCACACTATTTTATCCACCTACACATCCGGCCTGCCCGCTTTCCACCAGAGAATTTTCAAACAGATTGCCTATCCCCTGGCCCGCCTTGCGGGATATCCCCCGCAGCGCTGGCGCTGGCATGACCTGCCATCAGACCGAACTGGTCCGAAAGACATTTCTCCCGCCCGTTTTGCCTATTCCCTTTTGAAACAAATTGAGCAATACGTGAGAAAGCGCTATTTCAAGCGCGCTAAAAATCAATCCGATTGAGTTGTGCAGCACTTTCCCGTCAGCATAATCATTCCCGCCTACAATTGTGCCGAGGCCCTTCCCGGACACATTGAGGCCATCACCCCGTTGATCCGGCAATGTGAAGAAACCCTGTTTGTTGCCAGCAAAAGCCCCGATGGCACACATGAGCTTGCGGCCCGTTTGGCGGAACATCACAGCGCGTCAATCCTCATCACCCCCCGGGGTGTTTTCAGCTCCTGGAATACAGGGGTCGGGGCCACATCGGCAAAGTACTGCTATTTCAGTACGGTAGGCGATACGATTGCACCGGAAGGGTTGAAGCATCTGGTCGCTCTTGCGGAGTCACGCGCCGCCGATCTTGTCATCAGCCCCCCTATCACAACTAACAATAACTACAGCCACATCAAGTTGTGGCCCATTATTAAACATCACCGGATCTTCGAAAGATACGAAGGCCGCCGCATTCCCAGCGCAAAGTTGATCAGTTGGGTGTACCGTCATGCTCCGGACTGCATCATCGGATCTTCCGCCTCCGCCTTGTACCGGCGCGATTTTCTGGCCGCCCGCCCTTTCCCCACCACATTTCATAATTACGGTGATACCGCGTGGACTTTCAAAGTTTGCTCCGACGCGGCCGTGGTTTATTCAAGGAAGCCTGTGGCTCACTTCGTGGCCCATCCAGCCACACGCCATGCTCCTGATTTCAGCGATATGATCCGGCTGCAGTCGCTTTGCCTGCTGTCCGTACGTGGAAAACTTCGCCACCCCGCAAAACAATATTTGCGATCGAAAAAAAGGACCCTCTCACGGACCGGACGGCGCATGCAAAAAAAATGGTTGGAAAGCAAGGAGACGCTCAATGCCCGGAGAGGCCGCCACCCCAGGGCCTTTTGGTGGTTGAATCTGGAAACCTGGGTGATGCGCGGCAGGCGTGGCACTTATTCCATTTTGCTTTGGATTATACTGGGCCTGCAAATTACCCTGATCAAGCAATTGACGGGCGCCGGTCGTTTATACGGAGGGAGATCCAAATATCTTGGCCAGAACCAGCTTGATTAGCATTCTAAAGCGCCAAAAAGATGTCAGTCTCTTGAGCTGGAACCCGCGCCACCACCATTGCAGTGATTTGACCAATTGTCTCCTGTTGTACAGCCGTCCGGTCACGCGATCACAGTAAAATGCCAGAAACGCATCCTTGGAAAAATCCCTGGAAAACCTGAACGTGGCCAGGCGCACCGGCGCCACCACCCCCCCCAATTCCTCCTCAATGAGCGGAATCCGGCCCGCGATCCCGAGGTCTTCAAACAGCTTGCGGTAGATGGCCAAACCCTCCTGGTGGAAGCGCTCTCCCAAAATCGCGGATTTTGCCGCCCCATGCTTCCGAAAACTGGCCAGCACCTCCGGAATCAACGATACCTTGTCCTGTCCATACAGGGCCAGATATTTGACCCAAAGATGCCAGTCCATCATGCACTGCAACTGTTCCTCCACCCCGCCCAAGTCGCGTACAACCGTCATGCGCCAGAATGTCGAGGGCTGACAAAAAACACCACGGCAGATGGTCTGTTCCGGACAGGTACGCACCGGCAGCTTCAAATATACGGGATGTTCCAGATCCGGCTCCACAAATTCCATCATGCGGCCGGCCACAATGTCGGCGACGCCCTTTCTGAATTCTTCGGCAACACGGTTCAATGCCCCCGGCTGCAGGGAATCATCCGCATTGACCCAGTTGAATATTTCACCCGTGCAGCGCTGCAATCCCTTGTTGATTGCGCTGCTTTGCCCCGCATCGGGACCGTTGATCAGATGAACCCGGAGGTCTTTTTGATAACGGTTGATGATATCCAGCGTGCCGTCCGTGCTTCCCCCATCTACGATCCAATACTCAAAATCGCCGTAATCCTGGCTCAGTACGCTTTCAATCGTTTCAACCAAAAACGCCGAAGCCTGGTAACACGGTGTGACAATGCTTATTTTCATTACATTCATGCCGCTCTTCAAAGGAACTGACACTTAAACTTTGAATTTGCCACCCTAAAATAATATGGCAACCCATAACCAGTATGATTCATTTATTAATCACAGATCGCCGCTTCTCCAATCACCCGCTCAAACTCCGTTTCAAGGCATCCCAACTCCTGCGGCTTCCAATGAGTTGCAGAATGCATGAACCGGATTTACCCGGGACGGCCACTTTACACATGGCTCCGAAGTCCAATACACGAAAAATAATCTTTGATATTGTGGCGTGAGTGGATGAAAATCCTCAAATTCTGGAACCCCTCTGACATGACCACACCCCCCACGACTCCAACCGCGCCGCGCGTCCTGCTGTTGTACCGCAATGCCTGCAATCTCGAAGGCATCATCCGCACCTGGGCCAAAAATGCCGACGCTGTTTTTTGCCCGACCAAAAGGCGGGACGTCAATTTCCTCCCGGAGGGCCACATATTCAACTGGAGCCAATTCGGGCGGATCCGGGAAAATCTTGCAAAAAGGAAGTATGACCTGGTCATCTGCACCGCGGTGTCCGACAGTTGTTGGCGCTGGAACCGGTCCCCGCTCAAAAATATTTCGCTGCTGCTGAAAATGTTCCTTAAGAATTTTCCAAGCCTCGGCATCCCGCTCCTTCTGCCGCAGATCCGCAGCAGCGGCGTTCCCCTGATTGTCCTGGATTGGGAGGACAACACCATCCTGGCCCGCAAAAACTGGCCCTTGTTGGAAGCCTGCACGTGGTATTTCAAAACCCAGTGCCCCGTCAATCCGCTCAAGGCGTTTCTTTTCCAAGACAAGCGAAACGACTGTGTCTTCAATATCTCCCGGAACAACAAGTACAAGGAGCTCGGCGCAAAAATCAGGCCCGTCTCCCTCGGCCTCGAAATTCCCGCCTATCTGGATTCCTGCCGTTCCCCGGAAAAAAAGGCCGATATTTTCTTCGCAGGCGCAGTTTACTATTCCTGGATACGCATTCATGGAAAAAAAATGCTCGAGCAACTGGCCGGGGAAGGCTGCATCGTCGATTTACCCTCCGAAAAGCTTGACCACAAAACCTACCTCAAAAGAACCTCCGAGGCCTGGTTGATCTGGTCACCCGAAGGTGGTGAATGGGACAATGCGCGCCACTACGAATCACTTCTCATGGGCAGCGTCCCTGTCATCAATTATCCTCCCAACTGGCGCTATCGGCCGTTCGAAGACCGAAAGCACGTTTTGTATTATGACGTGGCGGGGGAACACCTGCTCACGGTGATCCGCGAGGCTCTTACAGACAAGGACCGGCTGAGGACCATTGCACAGGCCGGGGCGGAGTTTGTCCGACAGTATCACTACCAATCCACTCTCGCTTCTTATATGGTTGATATGGGCCTCGGCAGGGAGTTATGAAAATTATTACCGCGCACTCGCGCGGGCCTTTCTCATATGCGCATTCTTTTCATCAAACCAAAGCATATTGGCGATTCCCTGATTTTGACGCCGGCCATTGTCGCCGTGAAAAAGGCCCATCCGGAGGCGGAGATCTGGGTGCTGGTACGCCGCAAATGCGAGGGTATATTGGCGGGCTGCCCGGAAATCGACCGCATCCTGACCATTGCGCCTGTCTATAAATCTGAGCGAAATACATGTGATTTTTGGCACGATCTGTTTCTGGCGACCCGCTTGTGGTTGACGCCTTTCGATTACGTCTTTGAATTGGGCGACGGCCATCGGGGCCGGTTGTTTGCCATGCTCTGTCGCGCCAAACGGATTTATTCGGTGAAGACAACAAGCCCCCTCAAGCCTCTGGAGCGCTTTCAATTTACGGCCTCGTCCACCTATGACTGGCAAACATGCCATCGGGTGGAAAAGGATTATTATTCAGTGTCTGAATTTCTCCCGCTCCCGCAACCCATACCGCCGTTGCGCTTTGACCGGGCGCTCACCCAGGTCTGGGAACCAGGCCGGGCCCTGCTCGATTTTGTTGTGATGCAGGTCGGCACCCGGCAGGGCTATAATTGCTGGAGCCGGGAAGGCTGGCGCGAGGTTTGCCGCGGATTATTGGAACGCCACGAGAATGTCGTCGTCGCGTGCGGACCTGTTGCACACGAAGCTGAACTGGCCGAATCGATCCAGAAGGAGCTTGGCCCGCGCGTCATCTGCACACGCGGCGAAGCGTCTTGGCCTCAGGTCGCGGACCTGCTCTACCGCGCGCGATTGTATGTCGGATTAAACACGGCGACAATGCACCTGGCGGCCGCTTGCGGTTGCCCGTGCGTTTCCCTGTTCGGCCCGACAATTGAGGACTTCTGGTACCCCTGGCAAGTTCCCTGCCGGATCGTGACAAGCCACGGATACAAGCCGCTGCCCGATATTCAACGCCGCTACGAACAGTGTAAAAGGCGTTCCATGCAGGAAATTCATGCCAAAGATGTGATCGACGCTTGCGATGAATTGCTCGCCAACCTGCCCTCCAAATGAGAGTATCTGCGATATTGCGCCAACTGCTTTCCCCCTCTGCATTAGCAATAATCCACATGTTGCACATGTTATGCTTGTTGCCTAAACCTTTAACCTGGATGTTGGCTTAGGTTATGAAAATTGTCATCATCGGCGGCGGCATTGTCGGCCTGGCAGTGGCCTATAAGCTTCTCCAGGCCCGGCCCGGCTTGCAGTTGACCCTTTTGGAAAAGGAAGCTGATGTGGGCCGTCACCAGTCCACACACAACAGCGGCGTGTTGCATGCGGGCCTTTACTACAAGCCCGGCTCCGCCAAGGCGCGCCTCGCGGTCTCCGGCATCAAACAGATGACCCGTTTTTGCCAGGAGCACGGGATCGCCCATGAAATCTGCGGCAAAATTGTCGTGGCTGTCAATGAAGAGCAGCTTCCCCGGCTGCGCACCTTGCTGGAACGCGGCCAGACCAACGGGCTCAGCGGCTTGGCCTGGCTTTCACCTTCGCAAATCCACGATCGCGAACCCCATGCCGCCGGACTGGGCGCCGTATTGGTGCCTGAAGAAGGAATCGTGGATTATTCCGCCGTCTGCCATACCTTGAGCCGGTTGATCAAGGAAATGGGAGGGAAGGTTGAACTCAATCATTCCATAACATACATCTCCCGCCAAAATGGCACCTGGCGTCTCGAGTCTTCCGGAGCCGAACCGGTTGAGACCCCCTTTATCATCAACTGCGCGGGATTGCATTGCGACAGGGTCAGCCGGATGGCCGGCAGAAATCCAGGCAGCCGCATCATTCCCTTCCGCGGGGAATATTATGTCATCCGCCCCGAACGCGCGCATTTGGTGAATCATTTGATTTATCCGGTGCCCGATCCGACGTACCCCTTTCTCGGTGTGCATTTCACCCGGCTGATACATGGCGGCATTGAAGCGGGTCCCAATGCGGTTCTCGCACTCAAACGGGAAGGCTACAGCCGTACATCCTTTTCCCTCCGCGACAGCATCGATTCCCTGACATGGCCGGGACTTTGGCGTTTCGCAACAACCCACGCGGGAATGTGCGTCGAGGAACTTCTGCGCTCCTTCAACAAGCAACGGTTCTGCCGCTCCTTGCAGGAATTGGTGCCTGACATCCGGGAAGAAGACCTTTCCCCCGGTGGTTGCGGCGTGCGCGCGCAAGCCATGAATATCCGGGGCGATTTGCTCCAGGATTTCGAAATTGTGCAAGACGACAGCGCGCTTCACCTGCTCAATGCACCCAGCCCGGCAGCCACCGCCTCACTCGCCATTGCGGATGAACTTATCAGTCGCATTCCCTTCAAGGCTGTGTCATGAATTTGTCCATGACACCGGAAGGTCTCAAAATGTTTGCGCACCACTCCGCCGTGCCCGGGACCCAAATCAAAACCGGCGTAGGGGTGGTGGTTCGTGACGACGCGGGACGGTTCTTGATCGAAAAAAGGTCTGATTGCCGGATGTGGGGTCTTTTGGGCGGGGGAATCGATCCCGGCGAAAGCATCGCTCAAGCCGCTGTGCGCGAAGTTTTTGAGGAATCGGGGTTTCATGTGGAAATTACCGGCTTGATAGGCGTGTACAGCAGCCCCGATTGCCGCATGCTTGTTTATCCCGACAATGGCGATATCCGCCATTTGATCGATGTGGTTGTCGAAGCCCGGATCATCGGGGGCAGACTGAAGGTTTCATCCGAAAGTGAGAAAGTGGAATTTTTCACCGCCGACACGCTGCCGGACGAGGTTGAGATCATCCCGCCTGCCCGCCAGGCTCTGGCTGACGCAATCGCCGGAAGGCGTGGCATTTTGGGCTGACCCGCTTATCTCACAGGGAATTTTTCCTCTGCGTTTCCTATGCGGCCTTCCTGTAACATGAAGTTTTAAGCTTCTGGATTCTCCGGCTCCCAAAGCTGCAAGCCATGAATACCCGCAAAATCCTCCACACTGGTCGATAAAAGCTGCAACCCATGCGCCAGGCAGGTGGCGGCAATCCAGGATTGGTGCAGGCCCAGTTTCTGCTTTTTCCGCTCCAGGCCCGATACAATTTCAGCGTGCATCCGCATAGTCGCGCGGTCTATGGGAAGGATGGGAAACCGGTCCAGAACTGCCTCCACGAAGGCAAGCCTTCTGCTCCGGTCCTTCCCGGCCGACCACGCCACGGAACGCAGCAGTTCATCTGCCGTGATGATGGAAAGATAAAATTCCTCTCCCGACGGCAGGTTCGCGGGAAGACGGGTGCGATTTGCGGCGAAATCGACCAATGCGGAGGAATCAATCAGCAGGCCCATGTAAAATTGTCCGGTTGCAGTATGAAACAGAACCTAGGTTCTGAGTCCGCGCTGGCTGCGGATGCGGTTGAGATCCCCCTGCAACGCCTCAAATTCCTCATCGCTCAGTCCCGGCAGGGCCGACAGGAGCGCCGGCAACTCGCCCAGCCTGCTTCCGGCAAGTACCGGCCGGAGCTCGGCAACGGTTTTTTTGCCCCGGACCAGAAAGAAGCTTTCGCGGCGGTACGCCACGCGGTTGACGAAATCGGAAAAATTCCGGGCCGCTTCGGTGATGGAGACCTCCTGATGTTGCATATTTTATGATTTTCTGATTTACAAGGAATCCATATATCAGATATAACCAAACTTGTCAAAGGCCACGTATGTTTGGATTTAAACAAGATGCCCCGCCGCCACGCCGCAAAAGAAAACGCTCCAACCTGGAGTTCGATTTCCTGACCGGCGCCCCCAGACAATCCACCCACAAAAAGAGCCAACCCCACGCCGCCTCAACACCCGAATTCACCCCCGCCCCGGAAATCGAAATCACGCGCGATTCCGCCGAAAAATCGGCGCCTCCCATTTCCCGCGAGCCCGAAATTGAGCCCGCGCCCACAGCGCAACCCGCGGAACCGCTCATCCCCCCTTTCGAAACCGTGAACACAACCCCCAACCCAAAGAGAGCACAAACCATGTCATTCTCAGAACCTTCACCGGTACGGAGCGCCCGTAGCATCGAGCGCCAGATCCACGAACAAACAACCGTCAACAATGTCATTAACGGCGTTGCCATCGCCCTTGTTTGCGGCGTTGTGTTGCTTGCCGGCCTAGCGGGAACAGGCGGCTATGTGTTGTGGAAACAGATCCAGAATCAAAGCGCCAGCATCGCTTTGCTGGAGGATAATACCAAGGCCCGCATCGCCGACCTTCAAAAGGACCTCTCCTCGCGCCAAACCGAGCTTTCCCAAAACCTCGAGCAAACCAACCAGCGCCTGATGACCTTGACGGCCCAATTCGAAAGTTACCGGACTGAAAGCCAGCAATCCATGGCCGACCTCAAAAACAGCAACCGCAGCTTGGAACGCTCGCTTTCCGTCTATCAGAAAAAGACGAGCGACCAGGACACCGTCATTGCCATGCTCCGGGACCGCGTCCATCGCTGATTTCATCGCCCTCTCATTACTTCGCTGTCATGACTCTGGTTGAAATGCGCCGCATGTTTTCGGAATGGAGGATCCGCATCCAGCGTATCCAGGCCATCATCCAGCCTCCGATTTGGTCGCAGGAGGAATGGAACGAATTTTCCCGCGTCCTCGCCAACCTCGTACGCCGCTATGGCTCAACCTGGCAGCAGGATCGGACGGAATATTGGGACCTTCGCTGGGAGCTGCAGGAGGAAGGCGAGCTCGTCTGCCAGGTGGAAAAAGTCGAGGGTGAAAAACTTTCCCTGGTCGTCGCGCAATACGGCGGGTTTGCGGACGGCACGCAAAACTACATCTGGCTCTTCTGCGAGTTTAGCGAAAGCGGCCAGTTTCTCGGCGAACCCTTCTGGGTGGAAGGAAACTGGAAAGACGCTTTGGCCATGATCCTGTTGCCGCATAAGATGTCTTCCAACTTTTATCTGACCGGCGGAACCTCCTCGCCCGCCTTCCAGCAAACCCTCCTGGGCAACGGCAACTCACAGCCCGCAAACCACGCAGCGGCAGCTTGATCTTTGAGTAGCTCCATAAGTAAGCGGGTAACCGCGTTCGACTAGATTCCAGGTCATGATACCCCATAAAATGCCCGCGATAGGCCAAATCACAAAATTCAACAGAATCGTTGACACACCAAACCATTCCGGATGCCTCAGATACTGCATAAGCGCAGGGCGTTTCTTGGATGCGGTTCCTGAGGTAAAGGGGAAATCACAGAGATAAATCTCCGGAAAACTAACCGATGGCGTCATAAACAGCGTCTTCGGGAGCGTCGTCCTTCAAAAATTGCTGATAGGATGCAAGACGCCAGGAGTTGTCTTCCTGGTCTTCGTCCAAAAGCAGGATGACGCGCGCTTTTGCCGAAGAAGGCAAAAGCGATGCGACAGCCAGGGGATCGTCAGCGTAGCGCCATGAACTTCGGTTAAAAACTCAACGGCTTGCATACCCTTAAATTACCCTGATTCCACACAGGGTCAAGGTTGGTTATTTCCAGTGTCCACGATCTTCAATGCCCGCCCTGCCCTCCACTCAGAGCATCCGAATTCACGGGGGCCTGATTGCCGGCTTCATGGGATCTGGCTGTTATGCGGCTTGCTATAAATGGGGCAAATACAATCGCGATGATGCAACCAATAGTTGCGATAAGCGGAGCCGTCCAAATGTGAGTAGTAGTGATTATAATGGAATCCAAGGCCTTAAGTTTTTGATTTGCATCACCCGCAAAAAGATTGGTTGCCTCTTGTGAGCTGGCGGAATGCGAATTGTAAAAAGGCAAAAGAATCCACATCAGCACAATCATTAAAATCGCCCCAACCCGAATTACGCCCGCAACCGTGGCTTGTGCTTGATTCATGATTGTCGATCCAAGCCAACCGGGTTTTAAGCTGCTTGAAAAACGCGCTCGATCTGCTGAGGCAGGGAAACATCCGCAAAATAATGGCGCGGGTACAAATAATCTTCACCGCTTTCGTCCATAATCCGAACCATCCCCTCGGACGCAGCTTCCGCGTCCTCCAAGACCTCGTAAAATTTACGTTTCTCGAGGGACTCTGGAGAGCCGCCGTCGTCAATACACAGTAAAAAATGCGGTTTCATTGGCTATTTCAAGAATCGTTTGATCTTTAATTTTCGACGCCCAACCCCGTGAGCCTCATACCAATGTATCTCAACCAACCGAATATTGCCACTTGGAAATTTGATCCTGGCGACGCCCTTGAATTTTCTCCATTGAGCATCTCCAAATAGTTTCTTGAGGTTTTGCAACTCACGGATTCCATGCCCAACCGCAATCGCCTCAATCCGGGCAATCTCGCCTATGACCTCAAAATCCATCAAAGGATACTGACAAAACGTTGGAATATTTCAAGTGGTTATCAAACCCAGTCGCTGGAGGAAAGTTGAATCGTTAGCGCAACAGCGCAATAAATGGGACAACATGATGTTCGTCCCTCCATCTACAGATTTATCTACAGAGCTCCATGCAGAATGCGTTTTCTTATCTGTGTTTATCTGCGGTTAAAAAGTTCCCCTTTGCGTCTTTTGCGCTTTTTCGCGGCCAAGTCGTTCTTTATTCCGCCTTTTTCGCCGTGTGCGACAGGATACGGATCAAGGCCGGCAGCAGTTGCTTTTTGCGCGAGACCACGCCTTTCAATTCAAACAAATCCGCATCCAACTGCGGATATTCAATCCTGCTCTTCAGTTGCGAGTCTCCAACAACCAGCAGCAGGCTGTCATGCACCGTGATGTCCGTGATCAACAAGCAGGCCAGATCCAGACGCTTGTCCAGCAGCATTTGACGCATCGCATACTTCAACTCGTCCTTGCGCTGCCAGAAGCGCTGGTGGCCCAATTCCTCCACCTGCGACACCGCAATCCTCCACCCGTTTTCCGCATATTCCTTGCAGTCTCCATTGGCCACTTCCTGCGGGGTGAGGATTTGCAGGGGCGAACCCGCGGTGAAAAAGCCTTCGGAGAATTTTTTAAGATCCGTCTTCGCCAGTCCGCCCAGCCAATCTAACATGTCTTTATCAACACTTGTTGTGGTTGGAGAGGTAAGATTGAGCGTATCGGAAATGATTCCGGCCGAAAGCGCGAGCGCAATGGCCGACTCAGGCGCGAGTCCGTTCTGCCGGAACAATCGCGCCACCAGCGTTGAGGTGGAACCCACGGTGTCGTTGATGTAACGAATCGGCTCGCGGGTCACGAGGTCGCCGCCCAGCCGGTGATGGTCGATGACCTCCAGAATCTCCGCATCTTCCACTCCGGTCACAGCCTGGGAAAATTCATTGTGATCCACCAGAATCAACCGGGTGCGGGGCGGATTGACCAGATCGGATTTTGAAAACACACCCGACATGCGTCCCTTGTCATCCATGACTGGAAAGAGGTCTTGATGCAGCATCTGCACCTTTTCCCTGACTTCCGCGACCAGGGTGTTCTCAGAAAATCGCGCGTATTCAACGCTCACCGCGTCCATGACACCCTGCGCGCATTTGATCAGCAGGGTGGAACTCGCGGTGTCCAGTGGCGAAAGTATCACGCTCACACCCCTGGCTTTGGCCAATTCCAAAAGTTCGGCATCGAGTTCAAAGCCGCCGGTCACCACCAGGCAGCGGACTCCGTATTCAACCGCGGGCTTTTGTACCGTCGGCCGGTTGCCCACCACAAGCAGCACTTGTTCCGGCGGGTGTTCCCGAAGCCGTTCTTCGAAGGACTTCGCGCTCATCGCGCCAACCGACATCAACAGTGTTTGCTTCTTCTTTTCATCCACAACATGCTGGAACCTGCCATGAAAGGCGTTGCAGATATGTTCCAGTGTGGTCGTGATTGCGCGGGCTTCATTGCCCGTGCGTGTTCCAGGCAACAAAAGGTTCAGTGTCATTTGAAAAGAAAGCAGACCGACGACTTCACCGCTGTTGCGCATGACAGGCATGCTCCGCAGGCCGTGCAAGCGCATCCGGTCAAACGCCTGGAGCAAGGACTCCTCCTCGCCTGCGCTCACAACCTCGCGGTGGCAAATCTGGCCCGCGGTCGGGCGCACATCCATCACCAGCTTGGGAGAATCCAGTCCCGCTTGCTCCAAGGCATATAAGGTGCGTGCGTTGGGCTCGCCGCAACGCGCAGCTTCCGCCTGTGGCATTTGGGTGCGGCGCAAGAAATCCGCATACCCAATGGCCGAGCAAATCGAATCCGTGTCCGGATTCTTATGGCCGATGACGTAGGTTGGCATCGGCCATTAATAACCGGTTGTAACAGAGGTGCAACAGGGGAATGACAGAACCTCTGGAATCCGGCACAAGTCGTGCTACTCCTAGACAAGCACTGCATTCCCATGAAACTTCACGTTTTCCAACACATCGAGCACGAAGGCCCTTCCCAGATAGCCACCTGGGCCCGCCGGAAGGGATTTGAAATCAACACAACCCGCTGGTTTGCCGGGGAAACCGAACCGGCCCTCGATGAAATCGACTGGCTGGTCGTCATGGGCGGGTTCATGAACATTTACGAACACCGGAACCATCCCTGGCTGGTAAGGGAAAAACGCTTTCTGGAGTCGGCCATCCATGCCGGAAAAAAAGTGTTAGGTATCTGTTTGGGGGCGCAGTTGATCGCCGACGCGTTGGGCGGCAAGGTTTATCAAAACCCCGAAAAGGAAATCGGATGGTTTCCCATCCAATGGCTGCCTTCCGCCCGCCAGATCCTTCCCGGTCTGCCTGAGTCATCCAGAGTCCTGCACTGGCATGGCGACACTTTCGATCTGCCTCCGGGCGCGCATTTATTGGCGGAAAGCCCCGCTTGCCGCAACCAGGCTTTTACATGGAAAAAACAGGCGCTGGCCTTTCAGTTCCACATTGAAGTTGCCCCCGATGTCGTGGCGGAATTCTCGGATTTCGACCGCGCCGAACTCGTTCCCGCCCGATACGTTCAAAGCGAGGCGGAAATCCTGGCCGGGGTTTATCAGTGCGGGCCGAACATGGCATTATTGCAATCCTGGCTGGACTGGCTTTATCCGGGGGTTTAGGGGTCAACTCTCAAGAGGCTGTTGAAAAAGGGGTGTTAGGTTGCACATGGAATGCATCTGAAGGTTGCTCGACTGATTTCGATAAATAAAAGGTTCAATTGGCGCGCAAAAAAGTCGGCTGACTGTT
>JAQTNW010000028.1 GCA_028713655.1 Candidatus Methylacidiphilales bacterium
GAGAATAGGCAGCCCCCCGTTCGAATAATCTGTCTTTCCAATGGCTCCAACCATCGGGATTCCAAAACTGCGCAGCCAGACTGCGGAATATTCCTCGCCGCTGTGGCAGCCCCAACTGCGGGAATAGGCATCCGGGGAAAAAATATCGCGGTGGATTTTTTTCAAATCATTCTCGTGAAGCAGGCCGTAGTCGGGCCCCGCGCCATCCAAAAGATTGCTGTAATCGAACATAAAGCAGCGCATGTTGGAGTGTCCAAAATATTCGAAGCGGGATATTTTGACCTCCCGGCGGTTCTGGCCTTCGTTGAGATAACGAATCAGGCTCTCTTTGCTGTCAAACCAAAGCAAACGGGCGTGAATGCTGTCAGCCTTGGACTGGATGGCGGCGAGGAGATCGGTTTGCTCCTCCTTGCCCCGCTGCAGATAGCTTGGGCGGTAAACCAGCCAGGTGAACTGGTCGCCGGGCTTGATTTCGGATTTGATCTGGGGATAACGGGCCACAGCGGCATCGATAAAATTCCCCCAGTATTTGTCATGGCTGGCTTTTTTGGAGTGCTCAAAATAGCGCAAAGCCGAACCACCGCTGACGATGATTTGCTCCGCCGCGCACACCCTGTGCAGAGGCAGCAAGCCCAACAGAACAACATAGAACAGCCGGAACGGTACGCGCATAAAGTTCTAACTATACGCGAACTTGGAGTTTTTTGAAGCAAAAACTATTTTTCGAGCACGCCTGAAACCGAGAGGCTCTTCAAGGGCCATGTGGAGCCATCAATATATTGGACGGTGACTTTTTCTCCGACCTTCAAGTTACCCTTGCTTTCAGGGCTTACCGCAAACATTTTAACCTGATGTGCGCTGCTTTCGACCGTGATCGAATCCCGGTCCGTTTCAATTGCAGTAATCGTGCCGGAAAAGGTTATGCCCGACACTTCACCAACATCAGCCCGAACCCATGCTGGGATCAAGGTAACCGCGAAAAGAAAGAAAAGAACGCGCTTTTTCATTGCATGCAAGTCTCACGAAAAAGGTTACAGACGTATGGCAAATCGCGGACAATCCTGTGATTTTGAAGATCAGGCCCCAACCGATACCGCAACTCCAGGCCGCGCATAACGGTCCGACTGCTTGTCGGCATGATAGGAGCTTCGCACCAGAGGCCCGCTCTCGCACACGCCAAATCCCAGCTCCAGCGCCCGTTCCTTCCAGGAAGCAAACTCCTCCGGCGGCACCCAGCGGTCCACAGGCAGATGATTTGCAGACGGCCGCAAATACTGGCCCAAGGTCAAAATGTCCACCCGGATGGCCGCCAGGTCGCGCAAGACCCGATCCAGCTCATCTTCCCGTTCGCCAATGCCGAGCATGATGCTGCACTTCGTGACAAAACCCTTCTCCTTCGCGCGGCTCAACATCTCCAATGAGCGCTCGTATTTGGCCTGCGGCCGCACAAGTTTGTGCAGGCGCGGTACGGTCTCCACGTTGTGGTTCAAGATGTCAGGCCTGGCGTTCAAGACCCGGTACAAATCCTCCCAATGCCCCTTGAAGTCCGGAATCAACACTTCAATGCCGGTATTCGGGTTCACATGCCGCACCGCGCGGATGGTGCGCGCCCAGATTTCAGAGCCGCCGTCGGGCAGTTCGTCACGCGCCACCGACGTGATGACCACATGCCGCAAATTCATGATCCGCACCGCATCCGCCACCCGGGCGGGCTCTCCCCAGTCGAGTTCCACCGGTTTGCCAGTGTCAATGGCGCAGAAACCGCACGAACGCGTACAGACGCCGCCCAAAATCATGACCGTGGCCGTGCCCCGGCTCCAACATTCGCCCAGATTCGGGCAGTGCGCGCTTTCGCAAACCGTGTGCAGCTTGTGGGTATGCACCAGTTCCTTGACCTTGGTGTATTCCTCGCCGCCCGGAATCCTGGCCTTCAGCCAGGGAGGTTTGCGTTCTGTTTGAATGACGGACATTAAAATCCTTCGTTAAATATGAATCGCCTCGCCCTTGGAAGCCAGACTCGCCTCGGCAATCATTTCAGTCAACGTGGGGTGCGCATGGATGGTCGCAAGGATCTCATCCACAGTCGCCTCCAACGTGATGGCGATTCCCAACTCGCCGATCAATTCCGTCGCTTCGCTGCCGACAATGTGCGCCCCGAGTACTTCGCCATGCGGTTGGCCGATGATAAGCTTCACAAAACCTTCCGGCTCGCCCGCCGCCACTGCGCGTCCGCTCGCGCGATACGGGAATTTTCCAACCTTGAATTTCAATCCCTTTTCCCTGGCCTTTGCCTCGGTCAGACCGATGGACGCGACCTGCGGCTGGCAATAGGTGCAGCCCGGGAACACCTCGACCTTGTGCGGCTTCTTGCCTTTCACAAAAATCCCCTCCACCGCCTCAATCGCCTCATGCGACGCCACATGCGCCAGCCAGGGCGGGCCGATGATGTCGCCCGCGGCGTAAATGCCGGGAACGTTCGTCTGATATTTTTCATCCGTCTTGACCCAGCCTTTCGGGTCCAGATCAAGCTTCAATCCCTCGCCCTGGACGCCTTCGAGATTCGGCTGAAGGCCGATGGCGACCAGCAAGGCCTCGGCTTCCACCACCTTGGAGTTTTTTCCGGCAAGCGCGACCTTGACGCCTTTTGCGCCCACTTCGACCTTATCGACTTTTGTGTCGGCCAGCACTTCAATACCGCTCTTTGTGAAACTGCGCGCCACGAGCTCAGCCACTTCATGGTCTTCGATCGGCAGAATCTGCGGCAGCATTTCGACCAGCGTGACCTTCGTGCCGAATGAATTGAAAAAGTAGGCGAATTCGACCCCGATGGCGCCCGCGCCTATGATGACAATGGATTTTGGCTGCTTTTCCAATGCCAGGGCCTCGCGGCTGGTCAATACCGTTTTGCCATCCACTTTCACGCCGGGCATATGGCGCGCGAGCGCTCCCGTGCAGAGCAGGATGTTTTTTCCGGAAAGCGTCTGGGTCTTGCCATCGGCGGACGTCACCAGCACTTTTTTGTCCTTCTGGATTTTGGCCTTGCCGGCCACGGAATCCACCTTCTTGTTCCGGAACAAAAATTCGATGCCTTTGGCCATGGTATCGGCCACGCCGCGACTGCGCTGGACGACCTTCGCAAAGTCGAAGCTGACTTCCTTGGCGCTGAGCCCGAAATCCTCGGCCCGTTTGAAGGTGTGGTACAGCTCGGCGCTTTTCAGCAGGGCTTTGGTGGGAATGCAACCCCAGTTCAAACAGGTACCGCCCGCGCGTTCCTGTTCCACGCAAACCACTTTTTTGCCCAGTTGGGCGGCGCGAATGGCCCCCACGTAACCCGCTGGGCCACCGCCTATTACAATCAAGTCATATTCCATAAATCAAATTCCTCATCTGCTGGAGTTCATCCTCGATTAGCCCGCATACAGCCCTTAAAGATGCCACAAACCATTTTAGGCACAAGCAGGGAATCCAAGTCACCCGAGCCTGGATTGCCGCGTCGTCGTGAAGTCGCAAACCTTTAAAAAAGTGTTTTGAGCTGAGATGAATGGAGTTGTTCAGAGAAGCACCAAAGGTGCTTCCCATACCAGCCTGGGGCAACGCGCCAGGAATACAAATGGTATAAAATTTCAAGCACTGAAGGCGAGCTCAAACTTATGTCGAGCTCTGGATCGCTCCTTCAGGCTCGATAAATTTTATTATGCATCCATACTCAGGGCTTCACCCTGGGCTGGTATAGATCGGGCCTTCGGCCTACACAAGACGCCCGCGCTACAAGTATTCCATGTCCCGAATGGTCCAGAAATCCGAGGCCAGAGCCTGGCGTCCGCCGCCGCCAAACGCGTATTCGTACGGCATGGTAAAATAACCGAGCAACCCCCAATCCGCCCCCCAGGAATTGCGCACGATAAACCTTTGCTCGGAGTCATTGTACCCAACCGCGAACACCGCATGGCCGCCGACCGGCCTTTCTGCGCGCGACGGATAATTTACAATTCCGGTTTTGGCCACTTCCCGGGATTCAAAAGCCGTATAGACGCTGAAGCCGAAGACAACCGGGTAGCCCTCGGCCAGGCAAGCCCGTGCATCATCCAACTCGCGGACGGAATGGTAGGATAAAATCTGGCGCTGTTCGGCTTCAACATAGCATTTGGCGGGTGGTTTGACGGTGAATTTTTTGATGTCATACGGCCAGTGCGTCTCGGTACAAATCCCCTGTTTGTTCAGGGTTTTGATGCCGTCGCGCAGATAGCCGCCACTGTCTTGTTGGGTCGTGTGGGTCAGCACACGCTCATTATAGTAAAGGAAAAGGCGGCTGAGATCGCTGAAGTATCCCCCGCGCTTGAGTTCCAGAAACTCCAGCGCTCCAACCAATGCGTTGGCGGTGCAACTGCCCAATTCCCCCTGGTTTTCCACCGTTGAACATTTTTCACGCAAATCAACAACGGGCGGCAGCGCGGGCCGTACAGGCCTGATGGCCGAATAAAGAAGATCGCGGTGATCCGGCAAATCCGCATGCCAGCCGTACCAGGCAATCGGATTTCCCGACATGCGCAACGGCGGGAAAGGTTTTGTAACAGCGGCCTTTTTTCTTTTTTGAATACTCTTCTTTGCGGCAGTTGTCCTGTGTTTTTTAGCACTCATGATTTGTTGGCAGCCTTCATTTGTAATCAACTAAAGCTTGATTCTTTGTTGATGAGGCTCAAGCCAAATGAGAAGCCTTGTGGCGGGTTATTAACAGATTTTTGCAAACAACCCAGTTGTGTACAACAATTTAAGGCAAACGATTCACTTAAGGATTATAATAAATTGTTAAATGGCATGGCAAGGGGCACATGCGAAATTGTCGTCATCTCTTTTATAGCCCTTACTTTTAGCATTCTACTAAACGCCATTGTGCTAATTCTTCATATGAAAAGGGAAGCAAGTCACAACGATGTCACGGCAAACAATAATGGTTTTAAAGAGCGGATGAGAGTGAATGACTGCGCATACGCGCGTTATTCTGAGTCAATATTTTGGATGCGCAGACATGTCACCCGTAGTTAAAAGCGGCGTCATGCCGCCGCACTCCAAATTCGCCATGTGGTGATGACGCGAGCGCGGTTCGCATTACAACCCTTGCGCCTTGGCGTTAAATCCTTACAGGAGGCCTAACATCAAACAGCCAACGGCAGCCGCACGCTGAAGATCGAGCCCTGGTTGGTGTGACTTTCCACATCCACCGTCCCGTTGTGGGCCGTGACAACAGCCTTCACCAGGCTGAGCCCGAGCCCAAGCCCGCGCTTGCTGCGGCTGCTGTCGCCCCGGTAGAGCCGGTCCCAGATCTTGGGCAAGTCATGCCCGGAAATGCCCGCACCCTGGTCCGTCACGCGTAAAAGGCCATGGCTCCCCTCCCGGGAAATCCGCATCGTAATGACGGATTCGGAAGGGCTGTATTTCAACGCATTGTCCACAAGATTGCCGATCACCTGTTCGAGTCGAACCGAGTCGGCCAAAACCGATACGGGTTCGCTTTCCTCGATCTGAAGCCGGATTTGTTTTTCCTCGGAGGTGAATTCGTAGAGTTCCATTACCCGGCGGCAGGCATCGGCGAGATTCACCGTCGTTTTGTTGAGCTTGAGGGCGCCGGCACCGGCTTCCATCACGTCCATGTTGGCTTCCAGCATTTTGAGGACGTAATCGGATTCTTCGAGGCAATCCGAAAGGCCTTCGCGCAGATCCTCGATGCTCCGGCCCCGATCCAGCGCCTGCTCGGCAGAATTGCGCAGCCGGGTCAGCGGGGTGCGCAAGTCATGCGCTGTGTTGTCCAGAGCCTCGCGCATGGCGCGGATCAATTTGGCATTTGTTTCCAGGAGCCGGTTGAACAGGGCGCTGAGATGGCCCAGCTCGGGATCGCTGGAGCGGACCGGCACCCGGGCCTCAAGATTGTTTTGCTCCAGCAATTTGTGAATCGTGCCGCTGAGGTCCCGCAGGGGGCGTGTGGTGTTATGGGTAATGAGGGCTCCACCCGCCAGCGCCAGCAGCACCAGCGGTGTGATCGTTATTAAAAAGATGGACTGCAGCTTGGCCAGGATGAGCAGCGACTCAGTCGAGTTTTTTCCAACCTGAAGGATGATCCCCTGCCCGATCTGCCGGGTCACAACGGTCCAGCGGCTGGTTTTATCCCCCGCCGTTGCGGAAAAATCCATCACTTCATGCGTGGTATCGAGACGCTGGATGACATCCGTGCCGGGCGCGGGCGAGCCGTCCGCCATGTTCCAGAATATGGTCTGGCCGGCCGGGGTGACGACGCGGATGAAGAATGCCTCCGGGGTCCGATTGCGCTGCTCATCGAAGCGGGCTTTAAGGGCCGGCAGTCCGCCCTCCGGGAGCCAGGCCCGGTATTCCTGGGTGCGTGTTTCCAGAATCGTGACCTCGTGGTCGCGGACAAACCCTGACAACAAAAAATACGTCATGGCATATATGCCCAGGATGGTGGCGATGAAAAACACCGAATACCACAAGGTCAGGCGCAGGCTCAGGCCCAATCCCAACCAGGGCTGTAAAACGGATTTAGACGGCATGCCTCAGTATCCTTGTTTCAGAGTGTAGCCCATGCCCCGCACGGTGTGGATCAATTTTAAGCCCGAATCGCGGTCGATCTTGTTTCGCAACCGGCATACCAACACGTCCACGACGTTGGTTTGCGGATCGAAATTATAATCATAGACGTGTTCCAGGATGGAGGTTTTGGTCACAATCCGGCCCACGTTGCGCATCAGATATTCAAGCAGGGCAAATTCCTTGGCCTGCAACGGAATGGGCTTGCCGCCGCGCGCGGCTTCCCGTTTCAACAAATCCAGATTCAGGTCCCCGACCGACAGCACCTGCGATTCGGACAACCCGTTCGAACGCCGGAGCAGGGCGTGAATCCGTGCCATCAGTTCGGTAAAGGAAAAGGGCTTGGTCATATAATCGTCCCCGCCGGCCTGTAGGCCGCGCACCCGGTCATCGACCGTATGCCGTGCGCTCAAGATCAACACGGGAGTGCGGGAACGGGCGGCCCGGAGCCGTTCCAGAAGGGTAATGCCATCCATGCCGGGAAGCATGAGGTCCAGAACGGCGGCGTCATGTTGTCCGGTCAGGGCAAGATGCAGCCCTTCAATTCCATCCTTGGCCAGGTCCACGGTGAACCCGTTTTCTTTCAAGCCCCGTGCAATAAAGGAACTGATTTTTTTGTCGTCTTCAACAACCAGTATTTTCATAAAGGGGTCTGTCAACTATTCTTGACAAGCTTTTGCCATTGCTGGTGCATTTTGTCTGTGGGGATTTGCCCCAGCGTCAGCCTTCTCACCTGCTGGCAGACGTTCCCCGCGCTTTTCATCCATAGCCGTTCGGCTATCCACTTCTGCGACACGGTGGTTTTTTCTTTCAATGCGGCCGCAATCACCGCTTTCTCAGGCCTGCTTCCAGACGTGGATTTGAGGTCGTTTTCTTTCAGGCCAAACGCCTTCAACCCGCTCTCGATAAGTCCTTCGGCCAAGGCGCTGCTTTGTTCCCGCGTTTGTGGACTGCTGCGGTAATTGCGATTGGACCGCTGTTTCTTCGGATCCAGGAGTTTGAGCAGCTTTTCACGAAATTGCTGCCCGCCCCAATACCAACCCCTCTGCAAGGTGCTATTTAGGGTCTGCCCATCCAATGTTTGTCCCTGCTCGGACAAGCCGATAGCTTCCAGGCGTTTCACGTAATCGTGTCTTCCGGAAGCGGAATCCTTGGTGTTGGCCAAACTAAAACCCAGTTCCGTTTCAAGCCAGTCGGGTCTGACTCCCGGCACACAGCCATAGCCTTGGGTAAGACTGCTCCAATAATATCCCAACAGGCCCTTGCCCGTTTGTGGATTCACCAATCCAGCCCTCAGGGGGTTGAGATGAACATAGTCGATGAGAAGAGCCAGATACGCAATGGCGCTTGTGCCGGCAGCGCGTTTTCTGCCTGCTTCAACCACAATGGCTTTGTAGCGTCCTCCAAACACATGGCCCCATAGGTGATGACGGCAATTCAGCCGACGGGTGTACGTGTTTTGGAACCATTTCATGCCCGCCACCAGGTTGGGTTCCGGTGTTTGCAGAACCATGTGGTAATGGTTGGACATCAAGACCCACGCATGTACGCGCCAGCCGGTCTTGTCACAGGCTTCACCCAAAGTGCGCAGGAAGAGTTCCCGGTCCTGTTTGTCTTCCACGATATCCTCACGGCGGTCTCCCCGGGCCATGACGTGGTAGAAAGCCCCGCCATATTCAATCCGCAGTTGCCGTGCCATCGGCCTATCCTGCCATCCGCTCAGCTCCTGTCAAGAATAGTTGACAGACCCCTTTTACTCAAAGCGTGCCGTCGTGGCAGTCGCTGCACTTGGAACCCGCATCCAGCTCGCCACCCGGATGCGCGAACTTTACGCCCTGCGAATCCAGCTTGTCCAATTCGGGCCCGCTGCCCTGGCCCATGATAATATGGCAGGCGGTGCAATCGCTGGCTTTGACCGTCGATTTACCGTCTGTGGCCTTGTGCTCGCCGTCGTGGCAGCGGAAGCAACCGTTCCATTCCTTGTGCCCAATGTTGTCAGGATGCACCCGCCAGTCCGCTTTCATCTCGGGGAAAAAATTCAACCGATAAATCTCCTGGGTCTGGCCAATAATGGCCCCCACGTCACTGCGATTGGGATAGGCCGAACGCAAAGCGGCGTCGATCTTTTTCAAAGCCTCCTCCTTGGTCGCATACGGCTGGACCAGGGCGGCCACCATTTTGGATTTGACCCAGGGAATCGCGGCATCCACATACCCCTCCGCCAGCGCATGGTCCACCGCATCGTTCGGGGTGCGGAATTTGTGCGAGGGCCGGTTGTGGCAATCCATGCAGTCCATCTGATGGATGGTGTACTTGGAGGGATCGTCCTTGAAATCCGGTGTGCGGTATTCGGTCACCACACCGTTGGAGTCGGTCATCCGGATCCATGGAATGATGCTGCGCAATTCGTCCTTGGCGATGTATTCAACCTTGCTGCCGGTGTTCATGTGCCAATGAATGCCGCCCGGCTGTCCTTGCAGCGGATTGCCACGGCCAACCCGCAACAGCAGTTTGACAGTGAAAGGGGTGTTCTTTTCATCCGTCAGGAAATGGCGGTTCACTTTTTCCAGATCGCCGGTGACCTTGTTGGGCCAGTGGCAGGTCTCACAGGTTTCCTGGGCAGGCCGTTGCTTGGCCGCCGTCAGCCGTATCGGACGGTCGAAGTCATTTAGAACGGTATGATACAACTGGCGCGTACCATTGACCTTGGTCCTGAAATAAGCCACGGCCCCGGGCCCCACATGGCAGGCCACGCAATCCACCCTCGCGTGCGGTGAATGCTGGGCGGTGATGAATTCCGGTTCCATGGGAACATGGCAGGCCTGGCCGCAAAATTGCACCGACTCGGTATAATGATAGGTCTGGTAGCTGCCCAGCGCTGTCATGAAAAGAAACAACACGGCAGCGGCCGCAAATGCGCCCAGGATTTTCCGGTCGCGCGGGCGGTTGAGGTCGATGGTAAGAGCCAGCGACGGCGCGGCGGCCCCGGCCAGGCGTAGCTGACGCAGTTGAAACCAATACCCGGCCGCAACCAGACCCAGGCCGAGGAAAAGAAATCCTGGGGCAACCACATAGGCCAGAATGCCCATGTAGGGGTTGCCGTGATGCGCGAGAAGATCAACGACAAAGAGCAGAATGAACGCAAAGCAACTGGCGACAGCCAGGATGGCGCCCGCAAGGCTCAGCCAGTTTTTAAACAGGCCCGGCAATGAGAACCGCCGCTGGGATGTTTCACTCATTTCGGTTCCAGTGTCGGAATAAGGAATGCAGCCCGATCTTCAGTCGGGCTGCATAAACAAAACGTCTTATTTCTTGAAGGTGCGGATATGGGCGATCACAGCCTTGATGTCGTCAGCGCTCAATTTGTCTTTGAACGCCTTCATCTTATCCTTGCCATCCTGGATCACCTTGGTGGCTGTGGCGTCGTCCAAGGCGGCCTGCACTCCGGCATCCTGGTAGTTTTTGAGCCCGAACTTTTTGCCCATGGGCGTGTTGCCGCTGCCGTCCTTGCCGTGGCAGGAGGCGCAGTTGGCGTCATACAGGGCTTTGCCGTCGGCTGCATGGACTGCGGCGGCGCTCAGGATCATGCATGCGGTAATCAACAGGATTTGGATTTTTGATTTCATAGTTTGGATGGGAGATGATGCTCGATTTTTTGAGGTTATGCAAACCCAATTGGATAAACCGGGGATGCTAAAATCTGACCTCGGTGCTGGCATAAACCATATGCCCGTTGTAATCATTCTGGCCGCCGTACGTATCGTCACTGTAGCAGTCATAGGCGTATTTCAGTGTGCAACGCACCATGTCGCTCAATTGCCGGCTGATGCTGGCGGAGAGCGTGTGTTCCTCGGAGTCAGTTCCATACGGCATGCCAACTGCGGCATTATTCTGGTAATCCTCGGCGCGGTAGTAGGTGTATTCGGCTTTGATGTCGGTTTTGTCATCCAAAGCCAGCCCGCTCGCAAAGTTCAGCGTCCAATAATTGTCCCTCGCATCCTGGATGATGTTAGGCGACACATTGTCGGTGGCGGGTGTGTGGATCTTGTTCAACACATAAGACCCGCCGCCCTGAATATACATCCGGCTGAACGGATTCCAGGTGATGGTCTCACTGAAAATGTGGTTGGTCTGCAGGGAGGCCAAACCATACTGGAAATTTGTGCCGACTCCGGAACCCCCATGCCACTGGGAATAAATGCTGGAATACTGGAAGTCATAACGGCTCACCAATGAAAGATTGCCCAGAGGGCGCCAGGTTGCCCGGACATTCAGATCATCCGTGTTGAATTTTAATTTCATCATCCGCTGGTTGTCGGCCGTCGTGTCCATGCGGTTGAAGATGTTTTTGGATTCCTCGATCTTATGATAGTACTGGGCCGCGAAATTCAGGTTCGACAACGCATACCAATTGGCCCCCACCGTGTATTTCTGCCTGAGAGCGGGTGTATTGACGTCGTAATTCAGAAAGCCGGTCGTGCTGTAGGCGGTATTGCTGTTGTCTGACCGGTTGTAATTTTCCTCCTCCCAGTCGCCTCGGGCGTAAAAAACCCAGTCATTGATGCCGCTATAACGCGCTTCCAGGCTTTCCGTCACGTTCAACAATTCCTCGCCACTGAGGAGGTGTACGCGATTGTTGGCCGGCTGCGGTGAAGCCGTGGTCCGGACATAATCCACCGAATTGTCCGTCTTGCTGTCCTCGATGCGCAGTTCGGGCGTGATGGTCAGCGAGTCCAGAGGCATCCACATGAGATTCAGGTTGGCCACATGCTGTTCCCCGGTCGCGCCGCCAGTAAGCCCGACGAAACCGTTCCCCTGCCCGATGGCGGCAGTGCCTAACGGATTAAAAATGGCATTGTAGCCCTGCCCGTAAATACGACTGCCTCCGATCGCCGTGTCCAATGTCGTATAGGAATAGCCGGTGCTGGCCCAGAATTTATCGCTGAAGCGCGTCACCGCTGATCCATGTCCGGTAAAAATGTCCGCCTTCAAATCGTCGTTCTGGGTCAGAAACGTGTTGTTGGCTTCGCCGGGATTGCGGCGCTCAAACAGGCCGTCTTTGTTGTTCGTGTGCTCGTAGCGCATGCCCAATCCCACCTCGGTATTGCCATAGGTTTTCCTGGCATCCCCGGTAAAAATATCGCGCTGCTCATCAATGTCGCGGAACGCGGGCACAATCAGGCGGGAAGTCGCCAGCCCGGTCATGGTCGTCGGGCCCCACAGTGTCGAGTCTTTCTGGCCGTCACGGTACTCGTGCTCATAGCGCAGGGTGATTTCCGGCAGGTTTTCAATCCTCAGCCCAAGTTCCACCCAGGCACTGCCGCGATCGAGCGCCAGTTGATTGTCATAAAGGTTGAAAAATCTGCCGTTGATCGGGAAAAAGCCGCCATGTCCGTCATACCATGTGCGGAACTGGGTGAAACCGGCCTGGATATAACCCCAATCCGGATCCGAATACTGCAGTTTCAGCTTATAGTCGTTGTTATCCACAATGGCCCGGCCATCCACACTGAACAGCCCCTTGGGTCCCACTGTTTGTTCAATGTGCAGGTCGTTGAGTCCGCCAAACACATCGCCGGCGCTATTGACGTTATGGTTATATTGGGCTCCATCTCCGTGGACAGCCTGCCCGCCAAACCCCACATCGATCCAATTGTTGTACGTGGGGGCCTCGGCCGGAGCTGCCTCCACGGGGGCCGCAGCCGTGCTGTCCGTCTTGGCGGCAGCCTCATCGGCGGCCTGCAATGAGTGACCAGTCCATATCAAACCGGCGCAAAGCAAAAGAGACTGGATGCTCGAACCGCATGTAAACCGAATGATGTTTTTCATAATGTGTGGCTTTCTCGTTTACTTTTTAATACCTAAAATGTGAGTTGACCTGGGAACCGTGCACCGCCTCATGGCAGCCGCTGGACCAACAAGTGCCCTGCAGCGCCCGTGCGTTATGGGTGCCACCCGTGCTGATGTTCAGCCCTCCCGGCGTGGTTTGCTGCTGGAAATGGCACTTCAGGCAAAGCGTGTGGTTCCGCGCGACCAGTTGCTTCGGATTGACCGAACCATGCGGATCGTGGCAGGTCACACAACCCTCGCGAACCGCCTCATGCTCGAATACAAACGGCCCCTTTTGCGCCGTATGGCACTGGAAACAGGTTTCGTTTTTGCCCATGGGACTCGTGCCGCCGCCCTTGATCGCCCGGCCGCTGTGCGGGTTGTGGCAGTCGGTACAACTGATCCTGCCTTCCAGAACCGGATGATGGCTCGGGAGATTGAATTTCGCCTTGGTCTCCAGATGGCACTGAAAACAGGTTTCAGGCGACTTGTGCGGATTGATGATGGTATGCGCCGCACCGCCGGAACTGACATGCTGGCTGCCGGGCCCGTGGCAGGATTCGCAACCCACGTTTTCGGCGTTTTTGCCCTTTGCCATCAAGCGGGCATGGTCGGCGGTCTTGAAATCCTTCGTGATAGGCTCGTGGCAATCCTCGCAGGCCTTGGAGCCGACGAAGGTTGCGCCCGGGATATTGGGGGGAATGACCAGTTCCTGGGAAGGCATGCCGCAGGAAGCCAGAATGACTATCAAACCAAAAGCGGCCCCCAGGATACCGATTGATTTTCCGGGGCTGTTGCGCAGTCGTTGGGCCAGGGTGCGGCATCGGGCCAGTAAAGTATGCCTGTTCATTGTTATTGCGTCCTTCCTTGTTTTCTTCCGGTGAGCATCCCGGACTTACCGGGCTGATTCCATCCTTGAGTAGCCTGACTCATACAATCCTTGGTTTTTCTAACAAACATATAAGCATGAAGTTTTGAAGTTGAGTTAGCCTTACCTTTAACTCCGCTAATGGAAGCACGGGGCAGTGCAGATAGAAATAAGAAAAATTACAATTACCATTTTATAAGGAATCTTACTAGCGCTGCATTATAAGTAATGATTGAGCTGGGTTTTAGCGCCATTTGTTGAGAATTGATCTCAACAACTAACCCGAATGTTCCAAACATTTCTGAAAACCCCCGCAAAGTGTCCAGCCGCCAAAGCAAGGCAGGAACAGGTGCCCAGCGACATCCGAGTTAAGACTGAGTCGCAGTCTTGAAACTCCGCCACTGCGTCTGCGGTATCAACGCAATCCCCATCAATGCCAACTGGCTTATGACAAAGCCAAGCAGCCACGGGAAAGCCTTCTCCATGAACCCATAAGAGTGCAAGCCCACCCCCAGCATGTTCACCCCAAACCATGAAAAACTCGTGATCACATTCCCAAAGAGCGCCATGACCACCAAGCCCCGCTGCCGGATATACCCACCCCAACGCGCATGCAAAATCAGCGCGCACCACAGCACAATCAGCAGCGCCCCGTTTTCCTTCGCGTCCCAGCCCCAGAACCGGCCCCAGGATTGGTCCGCCCAGATGCCGCCCAGAACCGTACCCACAAAGCTGAACAGCGTCGCAAAACAAATCACGCCATAAATCATCCGGGCCAGGGCTTGCGCCGACTGCTGGTTCAGCGAACGGGTGAACACACCGCGCACCACATAAAAGATAGCCAGCACCCCGGCAAAAAACATCGCGGAATAGCCCGTCGTGATCGCCACCACATGGGTCGCCAGCCAGATATTGGTATCGAGCACGGCCTGCATCATTTCAAGCGTGTCACCACTGCCGGCGAGATTGTGCGCGATGACCAGCGTGATGAAACCAATCACAGCAGCGCAGGCGGCGCCGATGCCGTCGCGGAAAATCCGCTCCAGAATAAGCCCAATAATGACAGTGCCCCAACCAATGAAAACCGCCGAGGAATACAGATTGGTGACCGGCGGACGTTCCTGCAGATACATGCGGCTGAACAAGCCGAACGTGTGCACCGCCAGCGCAAGCAGCAGCACATAAAAGGCCGAGCGGTTCAGACATTGAGTCCAGAAAATCCACGAAGCACACACCAAAAGAAACACCAGCACATACAGCCCCATGGCCTGGTAAAAAGGTTCCAGCCAGTTGAATGTAAACTCATACGCCGTGCGGCTTGTTGCCTGCGGCTCGTTCTTAGCCATCCAGCCGCCAAGATCCTGCACGTGCCGGTTGAACAACGCTGGATCGTTCTTTCGATAAGCGTCGCCAATCAGCGCATAGGCCTTCACGACGGGATTGACCCCGCCTGCGGAGGCCGCATTCAAGAGGCTCTGGCCCATCGACATCCAATCGCCGTGCAATCCCGTCCCTGCCTGTGCCGGTGGAATGGAAAGTATATACGCCATTTCAGCCAATGTCGTGTAGCGGTCGGAAAACTGCTGAAACATATCCAGCTTTCCCTTGTCAAATTTCCCGCCCTTTTCGTGCGCATGTGCGGCATCACGCCCTGCTTGAAAGATTTGCGCATAGGCATCGATTTCATTCGCAAAATCCTCCGCGTCATCCGGCTGCAGGCTGTTTTTAAGCCGCTGATAGAGCACCAGGGAATTGCGCAGGTTTAAAATGGCCGTCTGATAGGGCGAGCGCTGGACCGCCTCCATGTCCTCCGCCCGCGTTCCCTGCTCATCAATTTTCTTCAGGAACGGCGTGATCTCCACATAACTGAAATATTTCTTCTCGCCCTGCTCCCAGCCGAAGAGGCCGAATACATCCGGATTGTGGATGGCGAATACCGGATATTTGTCCGCCACCGGCGCGTTGAACAACATATCCGCCAGCCAGCGTGACGCCTCAAGCTGGCGCCCGTCTTCCAGGCGGAGGGTTTGACGGCCATGAATGATGACCAGCGAATTGCGCGCAACCGTATCGATAGGCTTGACCCGGCCGCCAACCAGCACCGGCAGCTTTCCGAACGACGCCATGTCAAAACCATCGGATCCTGTTTGGGGCGGGCGTGAATTCGAGGCCAGCCAGAGTGCGGCAAGCCCCAGGGCAATCCAGGGAATATAACGTTTCATGATGCGGGCTTTCTCCGGCGTAAAAATGACGTCAGATGGAAGGAAAACTGGACCAGCAGCCCCGCCGCCACGATAACGCAGGCGGCGTACGGCGCGATAATGCCGGGATTGTGCACCACCTCGAGAACCGTGGCCTTGTCGCTTTTGTCAAATCCCGACTGGTAATAGGTTTCGCCGCGATAACGCAACGGATGATTCATGTAAATCAGCACATTGCGGTTTTCCTTGTGATCAGGATCCGTCAGCGTGACACGACTGGCGAAATTCTTGGGAATTTCCGTTCCCGGATACCGCTCATGGGTGAATTTCTGCAGCGTCATGCTGTAATGCTTGTAGTAACGCACCGGGCGCAATTCCAGGCGCCACTGTTTGCCCGAGTAGAAAAATTCCTGCGGAGCTCCCAAACCGTCCGAAACCAGCCACGTGCCGAGCGAACCGGCTGTAATTTCATTTTCGGATGGAAGAGGTTCAATCTCAATGACGACGCTCACCGTGTCGTGCCCGTTCGGCGTGGTGTCCCGCCGAGCTTCCGTCACGACAACACGCGAGCCGACGCCTTGTGTGGCAGCCGCTTGGGCGTTGGCCCCTGCTTTGCTCAACATTCCGACTTGGGAGTTAGGATAAAACCGCCGAACCAGGATCCGAAACGGCAGGCCGCTGTGCTCAATGGTCCCGCCGCGCTGAAGCCGCGCTTGTGGTATCGCCGTGACCTGGTCCAGATCGCTGTCGCTTTCATCAATCACCGCCAGTTCCGTCAACCGCAGGTCTTCCGAGTAATTCTTTGTTTCGCCTATCTCCAACCGCATGTAACTGTCCACCGAAAATAGATCGGTAAGAAGTCCGCCCAGAAGCATGATGATCAAACCCGCGTGAATAAGCTGAATGCCGAATTTGCGCCAGGTCCATTGGAAGCGGCGGATGTGGGCGGTGATCAGGTTGGCCAGCAGCACGGCGCCAATCAGATGCCCGCCCGGGTAGATGGGGATTTTAAATCCATTCGAATTGGGCGGCCACCAGACAAACAGGCTCTGAAAGTACAGTTGCTGCACCTCGTGGATGCCCAGATGCACCTGCGCAATCGTGCCCGCAAAAACCAGCACAATCGCCGCCGCGAGGCAGGCAATGGTCAGTTTCAACGACGAAACGAAATCAAAGATAAGGCGCAACATGAAAGGCAGGGATGCGGTCAGGGACCGAATTCAACCGATTGGAGAAATTTTAAAAATCTGGCTTTTTCGCCCGCAACCAAATGATCGGGCCCGTTCAGCTTGAAAAACCAGGCGCTGCCTTCATGCCGCGTCCACGCCGCCAGAATGCGCGACTTGGCCCCCGGCATATCGACGGTCAAAATCTCGCCGCCCTTTGCCTTCACCGGGACGATCAACGATTTCAATTCCGGCTCTCCAACCGGCTCCAAACCGGCCTGCCCGCGCCAGCGGTTCACGTTTTCAAGATCGCCACCCGCTTCACCGGGAAGGGTCACAATCGAAATGTCGCCTGTTTCACCGTTCTGCCCGGCAACTGAAAAGCTCGCATAGCGCATGGAGGAAGCCGGGACCGACTTCCAGCCGTCCGGAACCTTCCACTTGATTTGCGGCTTTTGAGAATCGGCTGCGCCCGCACCGCTGGCCTGCGCCTGCGGAGGCATCGGAGCCGCAGGCGGCATTTCGGGGGACGGAGCGGTTTCGGGTGTTTGGGCAGCGGCGGCTTCTGGCGGAGCCTTGGAGACGCGATAGACTTGGATCTCTTCCTTGTGATTGCAGCCACACAGTAATGTCAAAACTGCGGCTGTGCCAAAAAATAAAAGGGCGCGGGAGGATTTCATTTCGAGACGGTCATCTATAGACCTCAGGCATGACTGAGTCAACCGGCAAGACTTGGGGGTATGCGCAGGATTAAATATACCCTTCCATAGGATTGCCTAAAAGCTTGGTAATGTTTTCTTGGTTCGGAATCTTGAGAGTGCAGAGCAATCCACAAGCCGATCTAGTGTTTTAGGCGTAAAGATTTTTCCTTTCGCGTGGAAAATCATTTGTCGCATGTCCTCACGGCGGACACCAAAACCTCGTCCAGCCAAACAAGCAATCACCTCGTAGCCACCTTTCCCAGAGCGTTCTCGCTCTGCTGACATCTGGCAGAGCCGGATAACCCGTGTTGCCTTGTCTCTTGCTGTTCCATCGTCTTCGGTTAGTTTGGCTTCGATGATAACCTGCGGTTGAAACTCGTCGGGGATAATGAAGTCGGGGGCTTGGTCAAAACCCACAAGCCGCTCAGCCCGTTTGGTCTTGCGGAACGTGATACCAGCCCGGCTCAACTGCTCCTCAATCGCCGATTCAAGTCCGTCACCAACCAGCTCACTGACAGAATCACGATGCCCTGCGAAAGACCTGCCCAAAAAACGTTCATAAAGCAGCATGGCGTAGGGCGCACCAAGATCGGCCAACTGCTTGACAGACGACAACCCCTCCAAGCTATCGGCCTTGCTAAATCGGTGCAGCTTGTCGGCAGCAACAGTTGGGCATCCCTCTTCAATCAAGTCACACGCTGTCTCTACCAGTGCCGTGATCCGTGTGAGTGTTGTTGCACCCGGTTTCAGTGAACGGTCGGGGTGTACACGAATGTCCCGGTCCAAAGTACGTGCCGCTCCCTGTGGAATTTCCACACCTTTTCGACTGGATGCCAAGTAGGCCCATTCCGGTGGCGTGAAACCAAGAATGGCCCGCAACACGATGAGAGTAACAGGCGTCTGAAGCGCCGCGCCTAGAATCGCTGGATATTCAAATCGCGTGAATCCATCTGAGATTTTCTTGAGCGCTTCATACCCAGCGGCAAAAACTGGGTAATCCAGAAAACCATCTCCTTTCGGCATGATGAGAAACTCAGAAGCAAGGTTTGAAAAAACCGCATCGACAAAAGATTCAGGTGCAGCCAGCACCTCGTCTGGACTAGCTTCAAAAGGGAATTTCATCATATATCTCCGTAGTTTCACGTACCATATCTGCCATCATCCAATCCTGACGAGCGGGAGCTGAGGCAAAGTTGCCTTCCAATACGGCTACCACCACCTCCAAACCGCCAAATTGCCGATACCAAGTCCGTACGGTCTGCATTCTCTCAGTTGTTGGAGTGTTGCGTTCCCAGTCGGCGCGCAAATTCCATACCGCCAGCCGCGTCAAATGCCCGTGCGCCATGCATCTGATGTCGCCTTGCGTTGTATTGAGACCAGCTTGTGCAAGCGCCTCGATTTCCACTTGAAGGATACTGGCAAGTTGCTCGGGCGTATTAACTATCCATTTCCTCGGTGCCCTCCCCGTCTTGCGACAGACGAAAACTGTATCAATCACTGAGGAACTGGTTCCGTTGATGTGAATAGACGCCCCCATCTCCGCAGGACACGGCAGCGAAGCCGAACAAGTTAACCCAGCATCGAGAATTGCAACCGCTAGCGGCACGTAGGCATCCAGCTTGTTGTGATGATATGTGAACACCAGCGGGCTTCCAGGCTGGAGCCGTTCCGCCGACTTTCGGAAGGTGGACGAAATTCCATCCGTAAAATGAACGAGGTCCCGGCCCATATTGATGTTGCCCGTGAGTTCGCCTGCATTCCGTGTCGTTGGACTAGCAAATTCCGGATGCGACGCTCCCGCCAGTTTGCGCAACCAGACGTAGCAAAAATCCATTAACTCCGCGTATTGCACGTTCCCGAAATAAGGAGGGTCGGTGAAAATCCCATCGAACAGCCTCCGCCCCTTTAATGTTTTGGAATCTCCGCAGATCAGATCTACCTGACGCCGTTCCGGCGGATGCGATCCATTCCGATACGTCCCGATCCATTCACCGGTGATGGGCACCTCAACCTTGTTCTTACCTTCGTGCCGAATTTCAAACGGCTTGGAGCAATAGCTTTTAGCCTTCGAGAATTTCTCCGTAATGTTCAACCACCCTCCGCTACCCACCGGTTGGCCGTGCCCGCCTTCAATTCCCATGACATTCGACTCGCACTGGATGAGTCCAACAGGAAATCCATGGACGGAAAAAATGTCGAGCGACTTTAAAGCCATGATGTCGTAGCGACAGAGCATGTTTTGATAACGGAGTAGATCGGAAAGATTCGTCGCCAACGCCTCACGAATACGCGTATCAGGGTACTTGCTGATCCACCGACAACTCAATTCCAACCCGAGCAACTGCCGGGCATTAAACAATTCCCGATAATGCCGGTAGCCCCAGCGATGAAGCCGTTCGGTTTCATCCCCCTTCGGAATTGCGTCCTCTGGAATGAACTGGGGGCGCATCTTGCGCAAACGCTCCTCAGCATCCGCAAAGTTGGAAAAATCCACCGCGTCGGGTGCTTTGAAAAGCCTCCCTTTGCGTGATCCTCCAGTGTGTGCCTCCGGTAAATGGTATTCTATGGCAAACAACCGATGCTCGGGAGGCACGCCGGTCGGATAGGCAACCTCCGCGTTGCAATGAAGACAGCGGGAACGATTGCGTCCCGCCGTGTGTTCTGCGGGCAAATGTTTCCCGCAGTTTGGGCACTCTCCAGGATATTTCCGATTCTTCGACTCGAACAAGGAACCGCAATAACCGCAGGTGAACACATTGGCCGTGTGTCGCACATCCTGGACGATCAAATGATTAGGGAAGAGATCATGCTTTTTTCCGCATGAGCTACATTTCACCGTTTTAACCCACAGGAAATACTTCGCCTCCGCAGTCTTCCCGGTCTTGGTACATCTGGTCTGAAACAAGGGGCCGATCTCCTCACGCAGATGCGTCCGAAGCGCCCTTGCCGCTTCTGAATATGCCGACAAGTCCAAGTCCTGAATCTCCTGACGTACGATCCACCACGCCATCGGATTAATGTCCGCTGCTGTTACAGCGCAACCCAGACGGTTCGCTTCCACCACCGTCGTTCCGCCTCCCATGAACGGATCAAGAATATGCTTGTCGGCAAAATTGTGAGCATGGAAATAAGTCTGATCCACCCGCGTCCCTCCGAGTTCGGATAAGATCAGCGCCCGAAATAACGTACCCGGCCGCCGCGCAAACCACTTATGTACAGCAATCAGAGGACGGTAGTTCTGCTGAATCTGCTTCTCTGCCAACGCCATCCGCGCCACAAAGGAAATCTGGAAGTTGCGTTCGATCATGAGAAAAAAATGTCGCGAGCAGGCAACTTAACATTTATATTATATTTGCAATCCATTTTTGCTTGTCTCTGGCTTTTCTCTACTTCCAACTCCAACCAATTGGCTTATCTCACTCCCGTCACTGTAACTGAATCTCCTGGGTAAATCCACTCCAGATATGTCACTTCTGATCATCTTCCCTCCCGACCAATTCCTCAAACCATGCCTGGCGTAACCTTAACCATAATGTCTCGCCTCCTGAGAGAAATTTGCACACATCAGCACTCCTAACAGAGAATATTAAGGGTTACCGTGATTTTCTCGGAGTTGCCTCGGATAAAAAGCCCACCAAGTATATTTGGATTTTGTGTAAAATTCACGCGACACTTTCAAGGCATCAACGTAAATGTTACCGGGCAAGCGCGTGGCAGGTGTCGTGGCCCGTCGAACTTCTTATGGATACAGCAAAAACTTTTGCCGTTCAACGCGCCACTGGATTTCCCGGGCCTGCCAGGTCCGCATCAAGTCCGACGCATTCCGCCCGGCGGTCCAGGCCAGGCGGTTGCCCGGGCCGCCGTTGATTTTGTCGAACAACACAATGGAATCCGGCGCAGCCGCGGCAAAATAATTTTTGTCAGGCCGCAGCTCCCGCAACAAATCCAGGATCTGGAAATTGACCGACAGCAAGTTCGTCCGGGCCTGCGGGTCAATCGCCAGGCGCAGCCCCCGGAACTGTACGGTTTTGAATTTTCCCGCAGTGGGATAAAATGAAAACGGGTCGCCGTAAACGCCGGGCAGGCCCAGGGCGTTGAACCGACGCGTGAAAGCAACCGGGTCCAGATTCTGGTCGGCAACGACTTCAAACGGGTAGCTGGAAACATTGGCGCCGTTGGTCACTCCCAGATCACCCAACAAGCCGGTAGCGACATACCCAAACGCGCAATCCGCGCGCGGAATGTTGGGCGAGGTCGGCACCCATTTCAACCCGGTCCTGTCCCATGTCATGGAACGGGTCCATCCGCTCATTTTAAAAATCTTCAAGCGGCAGGGTTTTGCCAGCCAGCGTTCATTGATCCACCATGCCAGCTCGCCTGGCGTCAACCCATAGACATAAGGGATGTCATACTGCCCGACGAAGGAATTGTGCCCCGGACTCACCCCGCCGCCCTCGATGCGGATTCCTCCCAGTGGGTTGGGCCGGTCCAGGATTACGACTTCAATGCCCTGCTCGGCCGCCGCCTGCATCACCAGACCCAGCGTGCTGATGAATGTATAGCTTCTCACCCCGATGTCCTGCAGATCATAGACCAGGACATCCAATCCCTGCAGCATCTGCGGAGTCGGCTTGCGCGTGTCGCCAAACAAAGAATACACCGGCAGCCCGGTGGCGGGGTCTCTTTGATTGGCAACGGCGTCCCCCGCTTTTACAGTTCCATAAAGTCCGTGTTCCGGACCGAACAAGGCTACCAGGCGCACCTTGCCGGAACGCTCCAATACCTGGATAGTCGAAACTCCGGCTGCATTCACTCCTGAAGGATTGGTCACCAGGCCAACACGCTTCCCCTCCAAACCCGGAAAGCCCTGCGCCTGAAAATTGTCAATCCCCAGACTGACGGATGCATCCACATTCAGGGGGGAAAACCACAGGAGTAGCGCTGCGGCAGCCAGGGAACGACAAATGATCTCCCGGAGCGCGGGCATCCTGCCCGCACCGTTGCGCATCTGGAACACTCGCGATTTATCGGAGTTGCGCGACGGATGTCTTTTACTCAATGTCCTGCCACGCAAAATCAAAGCCGGACTTTGATGTTCAACCGCATAAACGTCGGCTGGTCCAGATCCTGGCCGTTGAACATGGTCGGAGCCGCTTTTTCAAAGCGCCCCCTGAACGTCTTTTTGTCGAGCGGCAATTCGTCCTGCTGGATGAAATATTTTTGCTCGGTCTGGCGCGGACGTTTCGTCGGCTCAATTTCAGCATCCGCATCCTCCGCATGTTCTTCATTCGGAACTTCACCGGAAACAGTTGCAAGCACGGGTTGAACGGGTGCTTTCTTCCTGCTGCGCGCCGCCTGCGCAACTTCGTCAGAAACCGCTTCAATCGGCGCCGCTTTCGGCTTTTTTGTTTCGAGCGCGGCGGGTTTCGATTCAAAAACAAACTCCTGCGCGGCTTTCTTTTTCGGCTGGGCCTCCTCAGAATCGTAGGCCTGCCCGGTCACCAACAGGGTAAGATTCAGGCTGTCGCCCGCTTCGGCATCCAGCACGGTGCCTGCCAGTACCGGCAATTCCACGGGCATTTCCTGTTTCAGATATTCCACGACAGCCTGGAACTCTCCCATCGACATTCCCTCTGCGCCGCTCAGGCTTGCGACAACCGCCGACCCCTTCGACCAGACTTTGCCGTCGTGAAACAACGGACTGGAGAGAACTTCGTCCACCACCTCCCGCACGCGTTCCTGGCCGTCGGCCCTTCCGAATCCAACCCAACAGTTTTCAAGCGTGGCGCTGCCGCAATCGTGTTCTGCGGCCAGATTTTTCAGGTCGGACAGATGAATCTGCATGGGACTGCGCTGGCACAGCATCGACCTCAGGTTCATGCAGCAGCGGCCCATCATGCTGTTCATGGTGGCAAAATTCTGGCGCACGTCGGCATCCTGTCCGTGCAGGTGCAGGAGGCGGCCGTTTGAAAGGCAAAACACCAGGTCTGCTTCATTTTTCAGGGCTGAAACAGTTTCCTGGGCCTGGCCCAGCCGGCGTTTGCCTTCAAAATCAAATGGCGCCACCGCCACGACCAAAACCTGGGCGCCGAGCTGTTTCAAAATCCGGATGAATTCCAAAGCCATCCCGCTTCCGGTGCCTCCGCCAAGGCCGAGGGTCACAATCGCCGTACGCGCACCCTGCAGCATGGCGCGGATGTCGGCTGCTTCCTCCCTTGCAATTTCGGCGCCCAGTGAAGGGTCGCCGCCGGCACCAAGGCCGCGGACGCGCCGGCTGCCCAGCAACATTTTCTCGCCAACCACAGAACCCCGGATTCCCTGCTCATCGGTATCAAAGCAAAACAGGCCGGGCGTATTGCGTTGCTCCAAAATAATCTGATCCACAATGTTCACGCCTGCCGACCCCAGCCCGATGATCACATGTCCATTGAGATCCGAGGGTTCCGGTGCCTTGTATCCGCCTTCTTTCATGAATTCAATCATAGAACCTCCTGTTATCTGTTAGAACAATCGCATGGACGCCAGAACGTCCTGCACCGAGTGGCGCAGCCGCTCAAAGCCGCTGGGTTTGGAGTGTTGCAGGTCATAATGCCGGGCATACCGCAACAAACCCAGTACCGTCGAAAGATCCGGGCGCCGATTGTAGGTCTGGTCGCCTTCAAGCGAAAACTCATGGACCAGTTGCACCGGGGCGGGGAAAACCTGCTCCGCCAGCCGGGCCAGGCCTCCGACTTTCGAAGCCCCGCCTGTTATATAAACTTTTCCGGCCATCTGCGGCCACAGCCCCTTGGCTTCGATCTCCTCGGAAACCAGTTCCAGCGTTTCTTTCACCCTCGCATGCATGATTTTGGTGAGGGATTCGGCATAAACCGAGCGCTCGTCAAAATTGACATCCTTTTCAATCAGGATTTTCTCGTTCGGACGGCCGGTATCCACAAACAGGTTTCCATGCCGGACCTTCAACTGCTCGGCCCGTTGAAACGGAAGCTTCAAGCCCAGCGCAACATCCTGCGTCACATGGTCTCCTCCCACCGCGAGCACCCCGGTATGAACCACTGCGCCGTCCACATACACCAGGTAATCCGTGACGCCCGAGCCCATGTCGATCACCACGGCGCCCAGATCCTTTTGCGACTTGCTCAGTACGGCCTGAGATGTGGCATAGGAGGACAGGGCGTAGTGCACAACCTTGATGTCCAGCTCCATGACGCAGCGGAAAAGGGTTTCCAGGCGCGTGCGCAACCCGTGGACAATATGATAGCTCGCCTCCAGCGTCCGGGAACTCAGGCCCAGCGGATCGGAACAAACCAGCCCGTTGTCCAAATAATAATGCTGCACCGCGCTGTGAATGATCTCGTGCTCCGAGGGGATCGCATAATTCTCCAGTTCCTCGTCCAAACGCCCGATATGCTCCGGCGTGATCAAATGATCCTCCGAATCGATGGCGGTCTTCAGCCGGATCGTCTTGGGCTCAAAATGCATCCCCGTCAAACTGAGATAGACATATTGGATCATGCACTCGGTTTTTACCTCGGCGTCTTCCAATGCCTCCTCAATCGCCTGTTGCGCCAGTTGAAAATCAATGATTTCCCCCTTCCGGATTCCGCTGGCCGGGGCTTCCCCCACGCCAAGCAACACCAGCGAACCGTCAGGCCTTAATTCACCAACCGCGACCGCCACCTTGCTCGTGCCCACATCGACCGCGGTCAGCGCGTAACTTTCTTTTTTCTTCCAAAACATTTTCGCTCCTGTGTTTTTGATTGATTAGTTAAAAAAAGTGACCGGCACATTCCGTTCCGGCGCCAGATCCACCGTCCTCACCACTGCGCCCATCTGATGGGCCTTGTCCATGATATATTGCAAACGCACAATTTGCTGGTCCAGGTAGCCCGTCCGGAATCGGATCTGCCCCTGGCTTTGCGTGCGAAGAATCAGGTATCCCTTGCTCTGCACATAAATCTGCGTCAAATCCAGTTCGCTCCTCAGCGCGGAATAGTCCGCCAGCCTCAGCAGGTTGAGGGCGCTGATGATTTCATAACGGTCGGTTTTTTGCCCCTCCTGGATCTGGTCGGATTCCACTCCCATCAGTTCCGGCAGCGGCTTCAACTTTTCCCCCGCTTTCGGCTTCATGATGTATCCCTGGGCATCGACATAATACACCGACACCGCAAGCTGGTTTCCCTCCCTGGAATACGGGCGGATGCGGGCAACCGGCTGGCGCTCTTCTATCGTGATCTTCAGCGTCGAGGGAAGCTGCCGCTCCACGCGGACCGATTCCACATACGACATCCGGGTCAAGCGCTCGCGGATCCCATCCAGATCCAGAGTCATCAGATTCTGCCCCAGTTCGATCCCCGAAGCCTGCAGCACCTCCGCCCGCGTCACAGCGCCCTGCACCTTGATATTGATTGTGCGCAGTTGAAAATCCTGGTTTTTGAAAAAGGCCGCATCAATCACGCGCTCGGACGCAAAATACGCCCCCGTTCCCACCACAGCGAGTATGGCAAACAGCGCGGAGAACAGTATCCCGCGCAAGTACATCTTTTTCGACTGGCTGCGCTTTTGCACTTCCACATGCAGAATGTTCCGCCGCCCTCCCCGTCTCATTCCAAGGCGCCTGCTCATGGCCGTTCCTCCAGCGAAAGGTTCAGGATTTTTTCACACAACTGCGCAAACCCGATTCCAGCCGCACGCGCCGCCTCGGGCAGCAGGCTGATTTCCGTCATGCCCGGGATGGTGTTGACCTCAAGCACCACAGGGCTGCCATCCGGCTTGATGATGACATCCACCCTTGAATAAACACGGCATCCCAGGGCCGCATGGGCCGCCAAAGCCGCTTCCTGAGCGGCCAGTGTGGTATTTTCATCAAACACCGCCGGGCAAATATGTTCCGTCATCCCGGCCGTGTATTTGTTCCTGTAATCAAAAAATCCGCTGTGCGGGCGTATCTCAACCAGAGGCAACGCCCGGTCTCCCAAAATGCCGACTGTCACTTCGCGGCCCTCGACCAGCTCTTCAGCCATCATGGGCTTGTCCAGCCTGGCGGAAGCCGCAACCGCAGGCGCCAACTCGCTCTCCAGCCTCACAATCGAGACGCCGACACTCGAACCTTCGGAAACGGGTTTCAGTACGCAGGGAATCGGGCAGTGTTCCCCCGGCTTCCAGGGGCCGCCCCGGGGCGTCGGCACCCCGTGCTCATGGAACAATCTTTTCGTTTTCAGTTTATCAAACGCATTCTGGCAGGCGCGCGAACCCGATCCCGTGAAATTCAAACCTTCGCGCTCCAGGCGGGACTGGAGCTCCCCGTCCTCGCCAAAGGTGCCGTGCAGGCAGATATAGACAGCCAGCGCGCCGGCCTCGATTTTAAAGTCCCTCGCCGTGACGTCAATTTCACTGACTTTATACTGGAGCGAACTAAGGGCAGCCGCCACCGCCGCGCCGGTCCGCAGGGACACCTCCCGCTCGGCGGATATCCCGCCTTTCAAGAGTACGATCTTTTTGTTTCCAGCGTTCATTTCACTCACCTAACACAATCACTTCCAGTTCCAGATCGATTCCCCGCTCGGCCTTTGCTTTGCGCTTTACTGTCTCTATCAAACGAAGCACGTCCGAACCCGTTGCTTTACCATCATTCACAATAAAATTGGCATGTACAGCAGAAATTCGAGCCCCTCCGCAACATGTGTCCTTCAGCCCCAGTTCATCAATCAGCCTGCCCGCCGGAATCTGTCCGGGATTTTTAAAGGTGCAGCCCGCGCTCGGCGCCGCAGGCTGCGAGCTCCACCGTTTTTGGCTGAACGAATTGAGGGTCTCGGCTATCGCAGCGCCCTCTTTTGGAACCCCTTTCAACCAGGCCCCCAGGGCAATGCTGCTTTCCAAAAACGGCACGGAACGGTAACGAACGTCGATTTCCTCGCGCGGCGCCTCGCAAACCTTTCCTTCCGGGTTTAGATAACGGACCCGCTCCACCATTTCAAACAAGGAGGATTGCATGGCGCCCGCATTCATCCGCAAAGCGCCTCCAAGATTTCCCGGGATGCCTTCCATGAATTCCAAGCCGCCCAGGCAGGCCTTCCTGGCCTCGTACACAATCTGCTTCAACCTGGCCCCCGCGCCGGCATAGATGCTTTCCCCTTCAATCCGGATCCGGCTGAATTCAGGCCGCCCCAAATGGATGCACACCCCCCGGATCCCGTGGTCCAGCACCAGCAAATTACTCCCCCTTCCCACCAATGTCACCGGTACGCCTTCCCTGCGGCAAAATACGGCCACTTTTGACAACACCGTTTCGTCCGAGGGCTCAAACCAAATCTGCGCCGGCCCGCCCACACGCAGCGTTGTGTGCCTGCTCATCGGCTCGTACGCTTTCAACACCGACTGCTCACCTGCCAGGCTGCCAATCATTTTGAACAAACGCAGGTCGCGCGACAGTTCTTCAGCCACTTCATGGATATTCCCGGCTCCCATCGTCAATACGCAGTCGCCCGGTTCCAAATTCACGCTCAGCTCGGTTTTTAAATCCTTCAAGGTCTCGGAATAGGCGACACGGCCTCCCTCGCCCTGGCGTACCGCTTCCGCAAATGCCGGCCCGCTGACTCCTTCAATCGGGGCCTCGCCTGCGGAATAAATGTCGGTCAGGAAAACCCGGTCGGCGGCGGTGAATGCGCCTGCAAATTCGTTCTTCAAATGATACGAGCGCGAGTAGCGGTGGGGTTGGAATGCGGCCAAAATCCGCTTTTTCCCATAACTTCCTGCTGCTGCCAGCGTCGCGCGGATTTCCGACGGATGATGGGCGTAATCATCCACCACCATGTAGTCCTCGTCCGCATAAAGAATGTCAAAGCGCCGACCCGCTCCGCGCACCGATCCGAGCGCTTTACGGCAGGCGTCGAAATCCACGCCAGTCAGCCGGGCAAGCGCCAGCGCGCCCAGCGCATTGCTGATATTATGCCGGCCCGGCAGCGTCAAACGCAGTTCTCCAAGCTCAGTCCCGCGCTCACGCACCCTGAAAACGGAGCCTCCGGCTTCCAGCCGGATTCCATCCGCTTGATAGTCCGCCGCTTCGTTTATGGAATAGGTCACAATCCCGGGCAACTCGGAGGCCATCCGGCGGCAAACGGGATCATCCTTGCAAACGACCACCTCGTCCTTCGCTTTCCGCGCCAACTGGACAAACGCATTCCGTATGTGTTCCAAATCGCCATAGTGATCCAGATGGTCTCCCTCAATATTCAGGATCAGAACCGAGGAAGGGTCGTAGCAATCGAGGGTTCCATCGCTTTCATCCGCCTCAATGACCATCTCCCGCCCGCTTCCCCATGCCGCGCTGGACGGCAGCGAAGGCACGTCCGCGCCAATATAGTACCCGGGATCGCGCCCGTCGGATTTGAAGATTTGCGCCAGAAGCAACGCGGTGGTGGTCTTCCCATGCGTGCCGCTCACCACGTTCAATTTGCGGCCCCGGCACAATGCCGCCAGCATTTCCGCCCGCTTGAACTCCGGAATGCCGCGTTCAGCCGCGGCCTTGCGCTCGGCATTGTCAGGGCGGACGGCCGATGAATAAACCAGAGCCCTGGCCTTGCCCAGGTTCGCGTCCGCGTGTTCGTGGAAAAATTTGAGCCCGAGCTTTTCCATGTCGGGAATCTGGCTGCCTTTGCGAAGGTCGGACCCCGACACCGCACAGCCCCTGTCCAAAAGCAGCCGCGCGATACCTATCATTCCACTACCGGAAATTCCGGCCAGATGAAATGCCGCGCCCGGCTCTTCCAACAGCCGCGCCGCCTCGCTCACCTTGGAATCAGAGGACATTCTGGACCTCCTCGGCCACCCTGCGGGCCGCATGAGGCGGATTCAGAAAACCCGCCTTCCCCGCCAGTTTCTCCAGCAGATTGCGGTTATTGAATAAAAGACAGGCTTCCTCGGCAAGCCGGCGTTCCGATCCATTGCCCTCGTGCACAACCCTTGCTGCTCCGGCATCCGAGTAAATGGAGGCATTTTTCGACTGGTGATCCTCGGCCGCATGGGGGTAGGGAACCAGGATTGAAGCCAGCCCAAAAAGGCTGATTTCTGCAAGCGAGGCCGCGCCCGAGCGTCCGATCACCAGATCCGCCGCACTGTATAAATTTTCCATCACGGAGCAAAACGGCAACACCGATGCCTCCAGGCTGTTGCGCCGATAATTGGCCTGCAACAACTCACATTCCTGCGGCCCGGTCAAATGGATGAATTGCACACGGTCCCGCAAATCTTCCCAGTAGGGCATCGCAAGAATCACCAGGCGATTCAAACCCTGCGCACCCTGGCTGCCCCCGATAATCCCGATGGTGAATTTACCCGGGTCCAAATCCCAGAAGGATGCGGCAGCCTTCCGCTCCACTCGCCGCAGAGAACTGCGCACAGGCGTTCCTGTCAGGACGGTCCTGCCTTCAGGAAGCCAGTCCCCGCATTCCGCAAAGCCCAACAAAACTTTGCCCGCCTTGCTGGAAAGCCAGCGCGTCACCTTGCCCGGTATGGCATTGGATTCATGAAGCAGGGTCGGGACCTTTGAACGCGAGGCGCTGAGGATCAGCGGCGCGCTGGTGAATCCGCCCATTCCAAGCACGGCCGCCAATTTCTCATTGCGAATTTCGGATGACGACAACCGACAGGCTTCAAAAAATTTGGCGCCAAAGCGGAATATTTTCAAGCCGAGGCCCGGCCAGCCTATTGTCGGCAGCGGCACGCTTGGAAATTCCGGATTGCGCGAAAGGATCTTGCGGTCGATGTCCTTCATCGAAACATACAACCGCACCTCGTGCCCCATGCCGGCCAGGATTTCCGCGACCGCCAGGCCGGGATACAGGTGGCCTCCGGTCCCGCCGCATGCGATGCCAATTCTTGCCATATCGCTTACATCCTCGCCGTCACAACCGGAGGCAAACAACCCCGGCTTTTCTTTTTTTCAAAAATCGCCTGGCTGTGGATGTTGAACAGGATTCCCACAAGCGCCAGGCAAAGCACCAAATTGGAACCGCCATAACTGATGAACGGCAGTCCGATTCCCTTCGGAGGCATGAGGGACGTCACCACCGCCATGTTCATGGCCGCCTGCAGGCAGATGAGCGCCGTCGCGCCCACGCCCAGAAGCACCCCGGACGAATCGGGCGCATGGCAGGAAATACACCCACCCGAAAGCGCCAACAAAAGGAAACACAACACCACGCTCAAGGTCACAATCAAACCGAGCTCCTCGCCGATGTTCGGAAAAATGAAATCCGTGTGCGCCTCCGGAAGGTAGCGCATCTTTTGCACCCCCTCGCCCAGCCCGAGCCCGCTCATGCCGCCGGAGCCGAACGCCACCAGCGCATTCCATACCTGTCCGCCGCTGTCATTTTTATGCGCTTCCGGGTCCAAAAATGCCGTCAGCCGCTGGACACGTTGCGGAATCGTAAGGGCAATAAAAAGTATGACCAAAAAGCCCACCACCGGCAGAGGCGCTATATACTGCATGCGGGCGCCGGCAACAAACAACATCAGGAACACAATCACGATGAGCAATGCGCTGGTACCCAGGTCCTGCTGTAAAACGCACATGAGAACCACGGCGCACATGATTCCCAGCGGCGCCAGCATTCCCTTTACAAACTTCTGCGGATCGCCTTCTTTGACGCCGAACCACCAGGCGATCGAGGCAACCAGGGCCAGCTTCGCCAATTCCACCGGCTGAAGCCGGATTTGGGTAAATCCAAGCTGCAGCCAGCGGTAGGCGCCGTTGATTTTACCGGCCCCGATCCCCGGAAGGAAGCAGGCCCCCATGAGCAACAACGCCGCAATCAAACCGGCCCAGGCAAACCGCACCCAGTGATGATAATCCCACCGGGCCATCACTCCGCAGGCCAGGATTCCAACACCCAGAAAGGCCGCCTGGCGGATGACAAAATAATTCGGGTTGCCATGGTTGTGAGGCGCAAAAACGCTTACACTGGTCAATATGACCAGCCCAATCGAAATCAGGGCCAGGACCGACCCAAACAAAATGTAAGCGCTATTCCTCGACATGGCTCAATCTTTTTTTGCCGGAATCATTGCGACATCCGTGTTCTGGATCACCGTCCGCGCAGGCTGCTCCACAGGGCTGGCGGTTTCACGCCCCGCCGCCGCGGGAACCTTGATCCGCATTCCAACCTTGAGCTTGGAAGGATCGCTGATCCCGTTCAGCTTGGCGATTTCCGCGGGCTTTGCCTTGAAGTTCTTCGCAATTTTCCACAGGGTGTCGCCCTTCGCCACCTTGTAGCTCTTGTACCCGACGGTGCTGTTGGCCACGGCGGCGCGCGCCACATGCTCGGTCGTCCCTTTCGCCGCTGCCTCGGTTGGCGCGGACGCAGACGAGGCGCTCGCGCCCGGGATATTCAGCACCTGGCCGATCTTCAAATGGTCGGAAGACAGGTTGTTGCCGGTTTTCAAGGATGCCACGGTCACGCCATGTTTTTTGGCGATCTTGCTGAGCGAGTCGCCTTTTTGCACCGTATAACTTCCGCTTCCTTCCGTTGCCGGCGCCGGGGCTTCTGTGCGCGCCGTTTGTTCCACTGTATTGGCAGCCTGCACATGTTTCTGGGCCTTGCCCGGAGGCACGGCAGGCGGCTCCTGCGCCGCGTTATTCCAGATCGGATCGCTGGTGGAGGGCATGCTCATGCCGTTGGCCCCCGTTTCCTGCGGTGAATGCACCGGGGCGGCAGCGGCCTGCTGGTTTGCGGGCTGGTCCGTTTCAACGGTTGGCTGCTCGGCCGGGGCCGCAGGCGCGGATGGCGCGGTTGACGCCGCGTCCTGCGCATTCTCCGTCACGGCGGTTTCCGGGCTGGTTTTCTTTTCGCTATTTCCTCTTAACAAATGGTAGGCGCAGAAGCACACGATCACAACGATGTGCGCCGCCAGCACCCACAAGAATACCTTGGACAGCATCGGGCTGGCCGCGGTTTTTGGACTGCTTGGGTTGTTGTTCATTCCTTCGTTCATATTTGTGTTTTCCTTCCGGTTGTTTCAAGCGAGCTGGTTGACCAGTTCCCTGAATAGTTGGCCTCTGTGTTCGAAATCCTTGAACATGTCGTAACTGGAGCAGCCCGGTGAAAGGAGCACCGTATCGCCCGGACGGGACAAGCGCCGGCCGGCTTGTACGGCTTCCTCGAGGCTGCCCGCGCGATGGCACCGCACATGCTGGCCCCAGGCCTGCACCAGTTTGCTTTGGGTTTCCCCGATCAAAACAGCTTCCTTCACTTTTTCCGACACCAGCTTCTTGATGGCACCAAAGTCAAAGCCCTTGTCCTTTCCCCCCGCAATCAGCACAACCGGCCGGGTCTGGCCCAGGAGCGCCTTTTCCAGCGCGTCGATATTGGTGGCCTTGGAGTCGTTCAAATACAGCACCCCTTCAAATTCACGCACCAGTTCGCAGCGGTGAGGAAGCGGTTGATAGGCGCGCAAAGCGTCCACTGCGGCCTCGCGCGGCACGCCGTAAATATCGCCCACGGCCAGCGCCGCAAGCTGGTTTTCCGCATTGTGCATTCCGCCCAGGCGCGTGGCGGATTGCTCGAGGATCTTTTCCTTCCCCGCGCAAAGCCAGCCGCCGGAAAATGTGTAATCGGCATCTGCGTGATACGCATTGATCGTGATCCGTTTTGCCTTCAGCTCAGGCAGATCGCAGTCCGGATTCACCACCGCAAAATCGTCCGCCGTCTGGTTCATGAAGATGCGGACCTTGGCCTGCCGGTATTCCTCGACTGATTTGTAGCGGTCCAGATGGTCCGGTGTCAGATTCAGATAGACCGCCACCTGGGGCCGGAAATCAACAATGGCCTCCAACTGGAAAGAACTGACCTCCAGCGTGATCACGTTGTAAAATTCGCCGCTGCGCACCACATCGGAAAACGGCTTCCCGATGTTTCCGCAAGCCTCGGTCCGGTGCCCGCCGGCTGTCAATACCGCCGCCACCAGTTCGGTGGTCGTGCTCTTTCCGTTGGTGCCGGTAATGGCGGCCACGGGAGCCTCGCAAAAGCGGTACGCCAGTTCCACCTCGCCGATGACGGGCGTATTCCCCCCCTTCAATTGTTTGACCAGCGGCATACTCGGATCAATGCCGGGTGAAAGCACCCCGAGGTCAAAACGGCAGGGCGTAAAGCCCGTCTTCTGCGTTTCCACCCGCACTCCGCTGGTTGCAAATTTCCGCACCAGTTGGTCAATCCGTTCGTTCAAATAATCGTCGCGTATAATCACATTGGCTCCTTTCGATATCAAGAGTTCGGCGGCCGCACGGCCGCTTTCACCCAGACCCAAAACCACTACCTTTTTGTTCTTCAAATCCGCCTTCACAGCCCTTCATCTCAACTTCAATGTCGCGAGCCCCAACAGGGCAAACACCAGGCCCAAAATCCAAAAGCGCACCACCACGGTGGATTCATTCCATCCCTTTAGCTCAAAATGATGGTGAAGCGGCGACATGGCAAAAATCCGCTTCCCTGTCAGCTTGAAAGACCCCACCTGCAGAATCACGGAAAGCGCTTCCATGACAAAAACGCCGCCGACAATCGCGAGCAAAAACTCCTGGTTGACGCAGATCGCCACAATTGCGAGCGCTCCGCCAATGGCCAGCGATCCGGTGTCGCCCATGAAAACTTTCGCGGGATGGCAGTTGTACCAGAGAAATCCGAGGCAGGAACCGGCCATGGCGGCGCAGACAACCGCCAGCTCCGAGACGCCGGGCGCGCGGGGCAAAAGCAGGTACGGCGTAAAATCCTTGTGGTCGCTTAAATAGGCAAAAATACCGAACACCGACGCCGCCGAGATCGCGCAACCCGACGCGAGCCCGTCCAGTCCATCCGTCAAATTGACCGCGTTGGACGATCCGACAATGACAAATCCGAAAAAGACAACCGCCGCCCATCCCATGTCCACAACCGTGACTTTGATGAAGGGCAGTTGCAGGTTGCGGGAAGCCTCGCGTGTCTCCGGATAATAAATCAGAAACACACTCACGGCTGTCGCCACCAGTACCTGCCACAAGAGCTTGTGCCGGCTTTTGATCCCGCCCGATGTCTTGCGCTTGATTTTCAGGTAATCGTCCATGAATCCAAGTACGCCTAACAATAAAGTGGGTATTAAGACGATCCAGAGGAAATGATTGTTCAGTTTGACCCATAGAAGCGAGGCAATCGTCCAGGTGATCAGGATCATCAGCCCTCCCATGGTCGGCGTCCCTTTCTTGCTTCCGTGCAGCTCGGCCAGTTTGTGGACCTCCTCCTTGCCGCGGATCGGCTGGCCCAGCTTGAGCCGCGTCAGCATGCGGATGACTGCGGGCCCGATCCAAAGCGTGGCCAGAAACGTTGTCAACGCCGCGGCCATGGCCCGGAACGAGACGTATTCAAAGATTCGGAACGGCCCGAACCAGTCCTTCAAATGACTCAGGAAATACAACATGCGCCCCCCTTCTTTTCCAGTTCCAACACCACGCGCTCCATTTTTTCGCTCCGGGAACCCTTGACCAGGATCTGGTCGTCTTCCATGGAATGATTCCAATAGTAATGTGTCAGTGAATCCAAATCCTCAAAGGCTTTCGCATTGCCTGCGGGCAAGCCTCCCGCCCGGGCGCCTTCAGCCAGCTCTCCAGCCATCGGCCCGCTGGAAAACAGCAATCCCACTCCTTCTTTCGCCGCCATCCGGCCCGTCCAGCGGTGCAATTCCGCGGCCGACGCCCCCAATTCCCCCATTGAACCCAAAAGCGCAACCCGGCGTCCGTTTCCCGGCAGGCGGCACAATGTTTGAAATGCCGCCAGCATGGAGTCAGGACTTGCGTTATAGCTGTCATCCATCATCCAGCCCTTCCGGAAACGGCGGACCGAAAGGCGGTTCTTCATTCCCTGGACCGACCCCAATCCACGGGCCACTTCCCCGAGTGTCAGCCCCAATTCGATTCCAAGGGCGCCGGCCAGTGCGGCGTTCTGTACCATGTGCCAGCCGGGAACCGGCAGCCGGATTTCCACATTTCCGTCCGGAGCGAAAAATACAAACCGCGTGCTGTCGGCCATAAACTCCTTCGCCTGGATGCGGTACGCGCAGTCCAGTCCCGATCCCGCAAGAACCACCCGCCCACTGCTTTCCATGGAGAGCGCCCGGGCCAGCTCATTATCCCCATTCAGGATTGCCAGCCCTTTTGGCGGCAAATGCCGGATCACCTGCGATTTTTCGGCGGCAATTTCCTTCCGGTCGGCAAAGGCTTCAATATGGGCCCAGCCCACGGTGGTGATGATCCCGATGTCAGGCGCGGCCATGCGCACCAGGGGTTCCAGTTCGCCCGGATGATTCATTCCCATTTCCACCACGGCCCATTCATGGGAATCATCCAGCTCCAACAAGGTCATCGGCACCCCGATGTGATTGTTCAAATTGCCCCGTGTCTGGTGCGTCTTGAAACGGATCGAAAGCACCGCCGCCGCGAATTCCTTGGTGCTGGTCTTGCCATTGCTGCCGGTAATCGCAACCACTTTGACAGGGAGTGATTTACGGTAGCGATGTGCCAGTTGCTGAAAAGCCTTCAAGGTGTCCCCGACCTGGATCAGGCTGAAGCCTTGCGCGGCGGTAAATCCATCCGGAATCCTGTGTACCAGCGCGGCAACGGCCCCCGCAGCGGCGGCCTGTGACAGAAAATCATGGCCGTCAAACGCATCGCCCTTGAGAGCCACAAACAGGTCGCCCGGTTGCAGGGTGCGGGTGTCCGTCCAAACGCGGACGACATGCCTTTCCGCCTGGTTGCCGATGAGCTTGCCCCCGGCCATTTCCGCAAGTTTTCCAAGAGAAAGCGGTATCATGCGGCGCCTCCCTTTAAAATCCGCGCGGCCACTTCCGCATCCGAAAAATGATGAAGCTCGCCCGCAATCTCCTGCGTTGTTTCATGACCCTTCCCGGCCAGCAGCACCAAATCCCCCTCGCCGGCCCCCTTCAAAATGGCCGCAATGGCTTCGGCCCGGTTCGGCGCCACGCTGTAATTGGAAAATTCCGGGACTCCCGCCGTCATTTCGCTCAAAATGGCTCCGGGATCTTCGCTTCTCGGATTATCGGACGTGAAAACAACCCGGTCCGCAAGCTCACAGGCCGCACGCGCCATCAACGGGCGCTTGCTCCGGTCGCGGTCGCCGCCACAACCGATCAGGATATGCAGCTTGCCCCGGCACAGCAGCCGGACGCTTTGCAGGACATTGCGCACCGCGTCATCGGTGTGCGCGTAATCAACCAGCACGGAAAACGGCCCTTCATGCTCGACGGGTTGCAACCGTCCCGGAACCGGCGGCGCGTCTTTCATCCAGGCCGCCATCTGGGCGGGGTCGCAGCCGCGGGGCAGCATGACCGCAAGCGCGGCCAGCATGTTGGAAACATTGAAACGGCCCACCCAGCGCGTTTGAATGCGGAGGGTTCCTTCCGGGCTTTCAAAATCAAAGGTCGTTCCATCGGCGCGAAACTCCATGCGGTCGGCGCGGTACATGGCCGCCGCGTCAAATCCAAAGGTCGCCACATGGACACCCGGCGCAATGAACTCGGCCATTCTTTTGCCATAAGCGTCATCAATATTGACAACCGCGCGGGAGCCCGGCGCCAGGCCGGAAAACAGTTTTGCCTTCGCGCTGAAATAATTTTCCATTTTGATGTGAAAATCGAGGTGGTCGCGCGTGAGGTTGGTGAAGGCCGCGGTCCGGAATGGAATGCCGTACACGCGTTCCAGTTCCAGCGCATGGGAGGAAACCTCCATCACAACCGCCCGGCAGCCCGCATCCCGCATTTCTGCAAGCAGCGCCTGAAGGTCGGCGCTTTCCGGCGTGGTGCGCGAAGCGTGGAGCTTCCGGCGTCCGGCCCGGTATTCCACGGTTCCTATCAATCCACAGGAGATATTCAACTTCTCAAACAGGTAATGCAACAAATAGGCCGTCGAGGTCTTCCCGTTGGTCCCGGTGACGCCGATCATTTCCAGCCGGTCCGCCGGATTCCCGTAAAAATTGGCGGCTGTCTGCGACAAGGCCCTGCGGCCCGAATCCACAACCAGCACGGGACAATCCACCGTTTCCGCGGGCAGTTCTTCAAGGATCAAGGCCGACGCCCCGCGCCGTACCGCCTCCGGCACAAAACGGTGGCCGTCCGACTTCAACCCTTTCCAGGTGCAAAAAGCCGAGCCCGGTCGCACCTGCGCCACATCATAAGCCACGCCGCTGATCTCCGGATCCGCGTCCCCGGAGCGGGTCTCGACCTCCAAATTGGAAATGACCGAGCTCAGTTTCACGGTTTTGGACCTTTCGCCAGCATGGTGACCGGATCTTTCGGGACCATGTTCAATTGCTGGGCCACTTGTGTCGCAATATTCTTGAAAGCCGGTCCGGCCACCTTGCCGCCGTAATAAACCTTTCCCTGGGGTTCATCGACCAGGATCGAAACCAGAAACTGCGGATTCTCCGACGGCACAAATCCCAAAAACGAACTGTAATAGGCGCCGCCGGAATAACTGCCGTTGACCAGCTTCCAGGCAGTCCCTGTTTTTCCGGAAACGGTGAATTTATCCAGCCTGGCCGCGGAACCCGTCCCGCCGTCCTCGACAACGCCCTCAAGCGCCTGCCGAACCTGTGCCGCCACCTCGGGAGTCACCACCTGCCGCACCACCCTCGGAAGATATTCCTTCACAACACGCCCGCTTGGGTCCATCACGGACTTCACCAGGACCGGTTCCATCAGTTTTCCGCCGTTGGCGATTGACGCCATCGCCATGGTCATCTGCAAATTGGTCACGCCAACCTCGTAACCTATCGGCACGCGGGTGAGCGAAAGTTTGGTCCAATAATTTGTAGGGCGCAGGATTCCCTTTTGTTCCCCCGGCAACGCCAGCCTGGGATTTTGCGCGCAATCCCCGAATCCCATCAGCCGGATCTGGCGGTAGAGCCGCTCCTCTCCCAGCGCCAGCCCGAGTTTGGCAAACGCAATGTTGCTGGACACTTTCAAGGCCTCGCGGAATGGCAGGGTGCCGTGGGGCGAGGTGTCCTTCAGTTCCTGGCCCGCATAAAAAAAGCTCCCGTTTTCGCAAAAAATAGGCGTATCAAGGCCGACAATCCCCTCGCTCAGCACAGCCGCGCTCGTGACGATCTTGAATGTCGAGCCCGGCTCGTAGATGTCCGTGATTGCGCAATCGCGCAGGTTGGAGATCGGCTCCATGGTCTTGCGGTCGTTCGGATCAAACGTGGGCCGGTTGGTAATGCCCAGAATTTCACCCGTTGAAGGGCGCATCACGATGATGCTCACTGTCTTGGGGGAATATTCCCGGCACAACCGGTCAGCCTCCTCCTCGATCACATGCTGGACCACCTGGTCAAGCGTGAGCACCACATCCAACCCGTTGCGGGGTTGGCGGTCATATTGGCGATAGGCCGCGATTTCCTTGCGCGAGGCGTTGAGAACTATGCGCCGTTCCCCGGGGATTCCGGTGAGATATTTGTCAAACACCTGTTCGATCCCGAACACGCCCTGCTCGGTCTGGATCGAGGTTTGGTATTCATCCAGAGTCTTCTCAACCTGGTTGGTAAAACCCACCACATGGCTGGCTTCCGCCCCGTTCGGATAAATCCGCTTGATGCGGTCGGAAAAAATCAGGGGCTTGTACTTCAACTCCTTGAGCTGTTCCAGCGTCGCGGAATCCAATTCCTGGCGGATCAACAGATCCCGCTTCTCGGGAGCAACCAAGCCCCGCAGTTCCTCGGGCGCCATGGAAAGAATGTGAGCCACCGGCTCCAGGCCTTCGGGATTTTCCAGCGCCAGTTTCCCGTCAATCCGCAGATCGGTCACCGGGGTGCTCTGGGCCAAAACCCGGTTTTGGCAGTCCAGTATCCGGCCGCGCACGGGCGCAATGGGACGCACCGCATACTGCTTGCGGATGGCTTCGTCGCGGTATTTCTCGTGGCAGACCAGTTGCAAATACACCAACCGTCCGGAAATGACGGTGAAGGCAAGCGCAAAGAGCACGATGGCCATCATGGCCCGTACGCGCATCTTATCGCTCACGGTAGGCCTCCCGCTTGGCCAGCAGCGAACCCGGAGGCCGCATGGATTGGCTGGGAATCCGGGCCTCCACCTGGGCAAGGCTGGAAATCGGCACCATGCCCATTTTCAGATACGCCAGCTTTTGCTCGAGAAACCTGGGGCTCTTCAGCTTGTCAACCTGCAAGTACAAACCCGCGTTCTTTTTCCGGATTTCGTCCAGGGTTAACTCCAGCTTTCTGTTATCGTCCGCCAGCCGGATGATCTTGACCTGCAGGAAAACGAAAACCAGGCCGAACAGCGTCAGGACAAAGCAAAGCGTGAACAGTTTCCACAACTTGTGCGTCTGCAGGCTGTTGGCGGGCTTGAGGCGGTTCCGGTTCATGAAAGTTTCTCCGCCACCCGCAACCGGGCGCTCCGTGCCCGCGGATTTTTTAAAACTTCTGCTTCCGACGGCAGCCAGCGCCCGATTTTCCGAAAGGTATAATCCGGGTTCGGCAGGCCGAAGGCATACTCCGTGCCGCGGATTTCAGGAAGACTGCGCCGTTCAATGAAACTTTTCACCCGCCGGTCCTCCAGCGCGTGGAAACTGATCGCGGCAAAACGCCCGCCCGGTTTGAGCGCCCCGGGCACGGCGGGCAAAGCTTCTTCCAACGCTTCCAGTTCGCCATTCACCGCAATGCGCAACGCTTGAAAGGTCTTGGTTGCGGGATGAATTTTGCGGTTGCGCCTTCCTCCCAGGACTTTTTCCACCAAAGCCGCCAGCGGAGCGGTGCGGGTAAAACGCTCCTTTTCACGGGCCTGCACGATCGCGCGCGCAATGCGCCGGGCTTCGCGTTCCTCGCCCAGCCGGAAAATCAAGTCCGCCAGTTCCGCTTCACTGGAGCTGTTCACCAGGTCGGCCGCGGTCATTTCCTGGGACGGATCCATCCGCATGTCGAGAGGCCCGTGCTGTTGAAAACTGAATCCGCGCTCCGCGTCATTCAACTGCGGTGAGGAAACCCCGAGGTCCATCAAAATGCCGTCAAACGACCCGAACTCGGCATGGACCTGGGCCAGTTCCGAGAAATTACGCCGCCGGAAAACAAAGCGCGGTTGGAACTCGGCCTCAAGACCGCGGGCGCAGGCTTCCGCGTCAGGATCGCGGTCCAGCGCAACAACACGGGCGCCCCTTTCGAGCATGGCGCGGGCGTGCCCGCCGCGGCCAAAGGTCGCGTCCAGGATGTACTTCCCCGGGGTTGGTTCCAATGCTTTCATGGTTTCTTCCAGCAAAACCGGTTGGTGTTCCGCCTCCATGTTTCGGGCGGCCCTTACACCGTCCCGGAATCCGGGCCGGGCGGACGCTGCGGCGCCGCAGCCCCCCTGCGGGACCGCTGGAGAATGTCCCAGCAGTGGTTGAATTTTTCACGCAACAGGCGGCGGCTCAAATCCTCCGGCTGCATCATGAATGGCAGGCGGCGCGCATTGATCTTGTTGTTCAACTCTTGATAATCGGCAATTTTGTTCATAATCCGGCCCCTTTCAGTACGCTTTCCATTGTCAGCGGGCCCGAAGCATCCCTCTTCCACTTCTCGGGGCTCCAAATCTCAAAATGGTCGAAACGCCCCGCCAACACGGCGTTTTTTTGCAGCCCGGCGGCCTGGCGGATGCGGTCCTTGATGCTGATGCGATGCTGCGGATCCAGTTCAACGCTTTGGATGCGGGAAGCAAGTTCCTCGAAGCTTTTGCGGTTCGGGTCGGCGATGGAGGCCGACTCCAGGGTTTTCATTTTTGCCGCCAGCCAACTGCCAGGATAGACCTTCAGGCAGCCGGGTTCGGGGGGCATGACATACAGGCGGGTTTCGAAGCCGTCGCCGCGCCATTCTTTGGGCACGGTGATGCGGCCTTTTTCGTCGAAGGCGTGCTCAAACGTATCGGTATAAACGAGCTTGAACGTATCGGACATGGCCGCATTTCCCTACACATCGGGATCTTATTGATCCACAACGCCCCCTTTTAAACCATATTCTCCCACTTTCGTCAATTTTTTATCGAATCTTTTGTCAGTAAATGCCTTACAACGAATCGGGGGTCAGGTCAGGCTTCATCCGCCGCCCAAAGGCAGGCAAAACCCCAAGCTTGACGAAAAATGCCCCGGTTCAAACACTAACTCGTTTATTAAGAATGACTTAAATAAATATCGAGAAGTGGAGACTATATGAGTTGGCAGAAATATCTCATCGAACTGCCAGTATTCAGTCCAAATACTGGGACTTAACACCGATCTTCGGATTCGCTGAGCGCTGAAGGCGCGGATCTATACCAGCCTGGACACGGATAAAAGTCCTACTCTTACTCTTACTCCATCTCAAACTCCTGCAAGCTAACACAATGTCTCGCGCCAAGCACGCCACGGGCGCAAAGGAAGACGGATGAAAATGAGGAGTGTTTCATAATTCTGAATTCAAGCTTCTAAATTTTACCATGCCTCTCGGTTGCTTTAATCATTAAAAATGCATTTACAGTTCCTACTCAGTTTCATCTTGTTTTGGGGATGGGAAGCGCCATAAACTGCCTGCATGCAGCGCCAACGGCAGGTTGTTCTCAATCGAATTGCCTTTGCAGGAATACAACACGCTGCATTTTACATGCAATTGCAACCTGGGACTGAACAATACTGTTAGACGTGAAAGATTTCCTTGAATCACTATCGCTTGGTTCTGGTGCGGCTCTTGTCGCTATTTGCTCAGCGCTCATCACGGCGCTATGGCGTTGCTTATTCCGAGAATGGACCGTCTGGCTTGCTGTGGCTCTGGTTCCTTTAACTGTTTCGGTTTGCCTCTATTGGTTCCCAGTCTGGCTTGGTGCGGATCGCGGGGAATACTCTAGTTGGACCTTTTTATTTGTCGGCGTATGGTCCTTGGCGGGCGTTGTTCCGTCTGCTATTATCGCTTTCATTATAGGTAGGCGCCATGCAAAGCGACCACATGTATAATAAACCACTGCATGTAACTCAGGATGGCGCTTCCAATTCCTCTATCGCGGAGGACGTCATCGGTCTCACGCGCCTGAGCTCTGGACATTCGACAAAAATATGAAAACTATTCTTTGGCTAAGCACCGTAACCGCTGTTCTCGTTTTTATATATCTCCTCCTTTCTGTCAGTTTTCTTCCCATCATGGGCGTAGATGCAATTCTCACACCAGACCTGATAAGGCAGTCAACATACGAAGACAGGAAAGAAATGGTTGAAAATATACGGCGACTCATGAGCCCATCTGTTTTTCATTTAAGCGCAGTCGCTTTTGTCTGTATCGCAAATGGCTTATGCCTTTATCTCCTCAACCGTAAACAGAAAAAGGAAAGCCGAACAAGGTGATGGGCCGCAATTTATAACGCTTATGACATCAACCCGATTTTTTTGCATTTTTTGTTTAGCATGCACCATAGTTCTAAATGCGGTAGCTGGAGACAAGCCGCCGGAGTTGAAATCGTACAAGGGCGATATTGTAGTCTTCTTTCAAGCCGAACAAGTTGCTCTCAATCCCATTTATCTTTATCCGGCAGCGAAATTTGAAGAGACTACACGTCAGCTTTCCAAACGAATTCACCTCGGAGACACAAAACGCGATGTTACAAGGATTCTTGGCACGCCCGATCGCATTGAATCCAACGGCAAGTCAACCGCATGGCTTTACAACGCAAATGAGGTCAACGCTTGACATTATTGATCCGAAGAAATGAAACTATGTATCGTCATGTTGGCACTATTTTTAGTTGCTGGATGCACCAGTTTCCCAACCACCGGAAAGGACGGACAGTCCCTTGGTCTTACCAAGACGAATATAGAAAACTGCGAACACGCGGAAGGTGATCTGGATAAAACTAAAAAATGAAAAAGGGACTCAAAACGCTAATCGCCGGTATTTTGCTTTTTGTCATTGGCGCATTCGTAGTGCCAATCGCCATGATTCTACCTCTTATCCTGGATGGCTCAAAAGAAACGCAATTTATGATTCCCGGTTCGGCTGAAGTGGATATTGAGAAGCCCGGCCGCTATTACCTCTGGAACGATTATCAGACTGTCTTTGAGGGGAAGAGCTACAACCGGTCAGAAGGCATACCGGACGGACTGGAAATCTCCATCAAAAGCGCCAATGGCGAAAAGTTGAAGTTTGTCAGTGACACATCCATTTCATCCAGCAGTGGGAGTAGTTCCAAGCACAGCATCGGTTATATCCAAGCGGGCAATCCCGGCAAATTGACAGTTGCAGTATCAGGAACGGCTGAACCCCGAGTTTTTTCTTTTTCTGAGTCGGGCATCATGAAGATGCTTGGTTTAATATTCGCCGGTTCAGCGATATCGATATTGGTCGCCTTGACGGGAATTTTGACCCCCGATTTGGGACAGATCAAAAATATAGTTTGATCCCTTGGTTGATGTTGTTGTTCATGCTGTCAGACGCAGCGGAGGGCGTAGCCCGAAGCGGAGTCTGACAGCGGGCCGCATACTCCTGC
>JAQTNW010000029.1 GCA_028713655.1 Candidatus Methylacidiphilales bacterium
AGACAAATAGCCTTCGAAAATGGGGAGCAAACTCATTGCGTAACCACTTTACAATCAAACAATTAACGCCTGTTTTCGGTTAATTTCGCATCTGGCCCGTTTGAGACAATTAGGACGCGAAGATTCACTCGCCGCAAAAGTGGCGACCCTAACGGGATTCGAACCCGTGTATCCACCGTGAGAGGGTGGTGTCCTGGGCCACTAGACGATAGGGTCGTGGCGACTCAGCATATTGCCGCTTCCCATTTGCCTGAAAAGCTCAATCTGAAAGAAACAGCGCTCAAAAACTTCAAATCCGGGAACTGGTACGAGGTTGAAAAACTCTTACCTTTACTGAAAAACCGTGATAGATTGCCTGTATGAAAACGGAAATCGTGGGAATTCCCGCAACCGTCCTCTCATCCGTCGAGACGCTGGACGAACTACAGGACTGGCTCACCGCGCAGAATGCTGAAGTTATCGCGGAATTGCGGTCGGCACGACGGGAGGACTTGACTGGCAAATTCAAACCTTGGAAACCCCGCCACCTGCCGTGTCCTACCAAGTCGAAATAGGCGACAAGGCCGACGCTCAACTCGCCAGGTTGGATGCCTCTATTGGCGAAAGCGTGGAGAGCAAAATTTAATGGCTCTCTGAAAATGCCGCTGGAATGGTACATCGTCGGCTTGTCGGAATGCCGAAGGATTTGGCTGGACTCTGCAAGCTCCGCGTTGGCGATTACCGTTTACTCTACTGGATTTATCCTGCAAAAAAGCTCGTCCGCATTTATCGCATCCAGCATCGTTCAGAAGTCTATCGTCAACTCTGAAGCTCACTCGCGATGCATATCGGAGTTGTGGTTCTTGGCTTGGGCGAGAGGATGCTGGAACCCCTAAATCTCCGGAGCAAAGCGCCCCAGCGGCGCCCCGTCCTTTTTCGAGGCATCCAGCACCAGTTGCAGAAGCTTTCCGACTGATTCCTCCTTCGTTTCCTCATCAGTCTTGAGCGTGAGATCCGGCTTTTCAGGCGCTTCATAGGGCGAATCGATCCCGGTAAAGCCCTTGATCTCGCCCGCTCTGGCCTTTTTATACAAATCTTTCGGGTCGCGCTGTTCGCAAACCTCCAGAGGCGCATTGACAAAGACCTCCACAAACGGAATCCCTGCGTTGTGGCAAATGTGGCGGACCATGTCGCGGTTTTCACGGAAGGGCGAAATCAGGGCGCTGATGACCACCAGCCCCGCCTCGGCCATCAAGCGGGCCACCTCGCCCGCCCGGCGGATGTTCTCAACACGGTCCTCACCGCTGAAACCCAGGTCGGAACAAAGCCCGTGGCGCAGGTTGTCGCCATCCAGGATAAAACTGGAGACGCCGCGCTGCAGCAGGCTGGACTCCATGGCGACCGCCAGAGTCGATTTTCCTGAGCCTGACAATCCTGTAAGCCAAATAACCGCGCCGCGATGGCCAAAATGCTCGGCACGGATCTCACGGTTCACCTCACCTGTCGTCCATGAAATATTCGAACTCTTCACCGCCGTGGCACCGGGTTGTATGTAGTCGGCGCTGTGAATAATGCCGCCGCCGCCGATCCGGTCATCCTGCAGCAGGATAAAACGGCCCGTCGAGGTGATGCGGTCCGCGTTGTCGAAGGCCAGGGGCTTGCGCGTGCGGATGACAACTTCAGCAGCCTCGTTCTTTTCAATCCGGTCGCGGTTTTCTCCCGCCAGTTCCAGGGTGGAGGAATCAATCACCCGATGGATTTTGACAAGCCGGGCTTCGACGCTCTGCGTGCCCAGTTTTAGCGTGTAGGGCTGGTTGACGTAGAGCGGCACGTCGTTCAACCAGAAAAGATTGGCCTGAAATTCCCGGCTCTCAACCAATTCCTGGCCTGCGAGGCTGCCTATCTGGCCGCGCTCGACAAAAATCTGCTCCTCAAGCGTGACCGCCACGGATTCACCGGCGAGCGCTTCCGTCTTCGGCGTTTTTGATCCCCAGGCCTCAAAACTTTTGATCCGGCTGCGCTTGCGGTCGGGCCAAAAAACAAGCTCATCCCCCACCTTCATGGCCCCGGTTTCCAGGCGTCCGGCCAGGATGCGCCGTTCATCAAAGCGGTAAATGTCCTGCAGAATAAAACGCGCCGGCAATCCGGTATCGGTCGAGGTGGCCTGGAACGAGTCCAGCGCCTGGAGGATGGATCGGCCCTTGAACCACGCCAGCTCCTCACACCCACCGATGATATTTTTTCCCAGCTTCGCCGAAATCGGGATGAAAAACAGAGGCTCCACATGGACTTTCCTGAGAAATTCACGGTATTCGGCCTCGATCCGCTCAAACACCCGCGGGCTGTAATCCACCAGGTCCATTTTGTTGACGATAACGGCGACCTGTTTGATTCCTAACAATGAAAGGAGATAGCCATGCCGCTTGGACTGTTCCTGCACCCCTTCGTTCGCGTCGATCAACAGCAGCGCCGCATCGGCATGGGCCGCCCCGGTGATCATGTTTTTCAGGAATTCCTTGTGCCCCGGGGCGTCAATGATGATGTAGCCGCGGCGGTCCGACCGGAACTGGATCTGTGTCGTGTCAATGGTGATGTTTTGCTCCTGCTCCTCCAGCAGCGCGTCGAGCAGAAACGCATATTCAAATTCCATCCCCTCGGCCTCGCACGCCTTGCGGATGCTCTCCACCTTGCCGTCAGGCAGCGAATGCGTGTCGTAAAACAAGCGCCCGATAAGCGTCGATTTGCCGTGGTCCACGTGGCCGACAATCACGATTTTGAGGCGTTCCTGCTCGGGCAGATCGGCAGGCGCGGCAGCGGGCTGTATGGTCGTGTGCATGGATGAGGTGCGGGTTGATAAACTGTTCACATGAATCCCTTCGCCCGGAGCTTTTGCATCGCGTTTCTCTCGTAGTGGTCCTGGGCGCGGCCGGCCCGTTCCGAGGTCTTGGTGTGTTTCAATTCCTCGATGATTTCATCAATGTTGGCGGCAGCGCTGGCGATGGGTTTTGTGATGGGCCAGCAGCCCAACGAACGGTACCGCTGCATTTTCCCATCCGCCTTGCGGGCAAAATACATCTGGGGTATCGGAATTTCCTCCCTTTTGATGTATTGCCAGATATCAACCTCGGTCCAATCGAGCAACGGCTGCACCCGGATATGTTCGCCGGGCTTGATTTGCGTCGTGAATTGGTTCCAGAATTCCGGAGGCTGGTCGCGGTAATCCCATTCAAACTCCACGTTGCGCGGTGAAAAATACCGTTCCTTGGCCCGGGTCGAATCCTCATCGCGCCGGATGCCTGTTATCAGGGCGTCCCATTTGTATTCGGCCATGGCCTGTTGCAAGGCCACGGTTTTCAACTCATGCGTCACCGTGACCGGGTCATGCGTTTCGTAACCAATGGATTCCTTATAGGGAGCCTTGCCCTGGCGGGCGTTTTCGTTGATCTTGACGATCAACTTGAGATCATACTCCTTTACGGCCCACTCCCGGAATTCCAGCATTTCCTGGAATTCATAGGTGGTATCGATGTGCAGCACAGGAAAGGGCACCTTGCCGCAGAAGGCCTTCTTGGCCAGCCAGATCAGGACGTTGGAGTCCTTGCCCATCGACCACGGCATGGCGGGACTCTTAAAAGCATGGTATGCTTCCCTGAAGATAAAAATACTTTGCGCTTCGAGCTTGTCTAAATGTGTCATAAGTTGATAGACTTAATGGGAATAGAAAAGAAAGCAGCTTGTTTTCAGTTTAGCAATAGAAAAATGAAGGCTACCCACACCTCAGAACCACCGAAGCAGGATCAATCCCCTCCTTCGGCCCAGAACATCGAAATCCTCAAGTCTGCCAATCTGGATCTCGCGCCCCTGACCGCGGAAGACCGGGTGGCTTGGGCTCTGGAAAAGTTCGGTGATCGCCTGGTGCTCAGTTCCAGCTTTGGCATCCAATCCGCCGTGATGCTGCATTTAACCACAAGGCTGGCCCCCGGGATCCCGGTCATCCTGATCGATACCGGCCATCTTTTCCCCGAAACCTACCGGTTTATTGATGAGCTAACGAATCGCTTGAACCTTAATTTGAAGGTGTATCGTCCTCTCCATTCCCCCGCATGGCAGGAAGCCCGGCATGGAAAACTTTGGGAACAAGGGATCGAGGGCATCGAACGTTACAACCAAATCAACAAGGTCGAACCCATGCAGCGCGCGCTGAATGAACTCAGCGCGGCGGCCTGGCTGGCTGGATTGCGACGGGAACAATCCACCAGCCGGCAAAAGCTCAATGCCGCCAATTTACAAAATGGCAGGCTCAAAATCCATCCGATCATCGACTGGAACAACAAGCGGGTGCATGAATATCTCAAAATACATGACCTGCCCTATCATCCTCTTTGGGAACAAGGTTATGTTTCGGTCGGTGATGTTCAGACCACGCGGAAATGGTCGGAAGGCATGAGCGAGGAGGAAACGCGGTTTTTCGGCCTCAAACGGGAATGCGGGCTGCATGAAGGCGTCACGGGCGACTTTTCAATCTAAAGGTCTATGCCGTTCACCTTAATATCATTTGCATCCGCCTACCCTTCGTGTGTAGAATCACCCCTTTGGCAAGGTCCCTTCGGACCCGCTAGAGGAAGCAAAAACGAACAGTTACAGGTATAAGTTATCCATGACCCCCTCTCTAGCCAGCTTCTATCCATGTCCTACCCCGGCTATTCGGTTGTGCCTGGGTTAATATCCGCTGGAATATGAACTTGAAAAATACGATCTTCCCCCAAGTGATTCAAGGGGGCATGGGTGTGGGCGTTTCAGGATGGCGCCTGGCTCGCGCAGTTTCCATGACCGGGCAATTGGGCGTTGTTTCCGGGACCGCCTTGGATGTCGTGTTGGCGCGCGAACTGCAGTTGGGAGACCCGGACGGCAATTTACGCCATGCCCTTGATGCCTTCCCCTTCCCTGAAATCGCGGAACGCGTGCTCAAGCGGTTCTACATTCCCGAAGGCAAGGATGCAGTCGCCGCCTTTCGCAACACTCCGGTTCACAACGCTGAATCTCCTCACTCCCTCCTGGAACTCACCATTGTCGCCGCTTTCGCCCAGATTTTTCTCGCCAAGGAAGGGCATGAAAATCCCGTGGGATTGAATCTCCTGGAAAAAATCCAGATCCCGACCCTGCCCTCCTTGTTCGGCGCGATGCTGGCAGGAGTCGATTACGTGCTGATGGGCGCCGGCATCCCCCGCCAGATCCCGGGCATTCTGGACAAATTTTCCGAAGGGCAGGCCGCCGAGCTCAAATTGGATGTGGCCGGGGCGGCACCTGACGATCCTGTAGTAACTAAATTGAACCCTGCCGATTTTTGCGGCAATCCGCCCCCGGTTTTGAAGCGTCCCAGGTTCCTGGCCATAGTCTCCTCTGCGGTCCTGGCCCTCAACCTGAAGCGCAAGGCAAGCGGGAACATCGACGGTTTTGTCGTCGAAGGCGCCACTGCGGGAGGCCACAACGCTCCGCCTCGGGGCCCGATGCAACTCACCGACGCCGGTGAACCGGTCTATGGCCCCAAGGACCTTCCTGACTTGGAAAAATTCAGGGAGCTGGGCCTTCCCTTCTGGCTGGCGGGCGGCTACGGACGCCCAGGCAAGCTGCAGGAGGCGCTCAAACAAGGCGCCGCAGGCATCCAGGTGGGTACCGCCTTCGCATTTTGCCGGGAATCCGGTTTGACGCCCGAACTGAAAACCTCGGTGCTCCGCCAGGTCAGGGAGGGCAAACTCAGAGTATTTACGGACCCTTGCGCGTCCCCCACGGGCTTCCCCTTCAAGCTTGTGCAATTGTCAGGCACGCTATCGGATGAAAAACTTTCCCAGGAACGCCCCCGCCTTTGCGACCTCGGCTTCCTCCGCCATCTCTACCGCCGCGAAAACGGGAGCATTGGCTACCGTTGCCCGAGCGAACCCATCCATGACTACATCAGGAAAGGCGGCGTTGCGGATGAAACGCGCAACCGGAAATGCATCTGCAACGGGCTGCTGGCATCCATCGGACTCGGCCAGGCCCGGGGGCCCGGCAATGTCGAACTCCCTGTCGTGACCGCCGGGGATGACGCCGCCCTTCTCTCACAATTTTTGCCTGACGGGCAGGAAAGCTACTCCGCCGCTGAAGTTGTCAACCGACTGTTAGCAGACAGTGCGCAGGCGGATCCCCGGAAAACCGAGCCCTATATTATTCATACCGCAGCGCCTCAATCGGCTTGAGCGCGGCCGCCTTCTGCGCCGGCCACAAGCCGAAAATCACCCCAATGCTGGCGGATGAAAAAGTCGCCAGCAGCACCGCCCACCACGTCACCGGCATGGCAAAGCCAAAGAACTCCGAACAAATCACTGACGCCAAGGATCCCAGAATGACTCCGATCACACCGCCGCCCAGGCTGACAATCAGGGCTTCAATCAGGAACTGGCCGAGAATGTCGCTGCGCTTGGCGCCAACCGCCTTGCGCAGGCCGATCTCCCGCGTCCGTTCCGTCACCGAAACCAGCATGATATTCATGATGCCGATGCCGCCAACGATCAATGAAATGGCCGCAATGGCCCCCAGCAGATAGGAAAGGACATCGGCGACCTGCGCAAAGGCCTGCTGGATCATGGCATAATTATCGACGCGGAACAGCCCGAGGGTGTGCTGCGAGAGCGGCGGCGAATGCAGCCGGTTGATCAAATTCTGCACGTCATCCTGCGCGGCAAGGATCTGGTTGGCGTCGGTGATATGCATATCAATCTGATCCACGTATGTTTTTCCCATGACCCGGTGCATGGCCGTGGACAGGGGAATCAGGATGACATCGTCCTCGTCCCGGGGGCCGTTCGCGCCCTTAGCCGGCAAAATGCCGATGACCTGGAAAATCACCTTGTTGATTTTGATATACTCGCCGATTGGATTTTGATCGGCAAAAAGCCCGCGCACGACCGTCGGCCCCAGCACGGCCACACGGGCCCGCTCGCGCTCCTCACGGTCGCTGAAGAAGCGCCCCGCCACCGGCGTATCGGCATGAATCGTCATGAAATCAGCAGTGGAACCGTCCACCTCGGTATTGACATTCTGGTCCTCGAACGTGACCTGGACGCGGGATCGAACAACAGGCGCCACGGTGTCCACCGCCGGAATGTTGTCCTTGATGATCTGGGCATCCTCAATCGACAGGCGGGTGACAGCGCCGGCCTGCAAGGCCACGCCCGCTGCAAGACGAGGCGCGGGCCGGAGCACCAAAAGATTGGAGCCCAGCGATGCAATGGTGGATTGAATGGACTGCTGTGCGCCCACCCCCAGTGCCAGCGCGCCGATGACCGCCGCAACTCCAATAATGATGCCCAGAGTGGACAAAACAGTACGCATCTTGCTGGCCTGAAGGGCGCGCAAGGCCTGATGGACATGAGATAAAAATTCCAGGAAAATAAAGTGCCGGTTCGAAAACCATCGGTTGATGGCGGACGCTTGAACTTCGGTCTTTGCGGCCGGGGGCGTTTTTTTTGAAACCCGGAGCGGGCTGGAATCCTTTGTTTCATCGCTCTGCACGACGCCGTCCCTCATGCGGATGATCCGGCGCGCATGTTCCGCAATATCGGGTTCGTGAGTCACCAGAACAATCGTGATGCCCTGCTCGTTCAAAGCGCCGAGGATGCCCATGATCTCGTCGCCGCTGGCCGAATCCAGATTTCCAGTGGGCTCATCTGCGAATAAAATGTTAGGCCTGTTGACCAGCGCCCGGGCGATGGCCACGCGCTGTTGCTGGCCGCCCGAAAGTTCATTCGGCTTGTGGTCGAGCCGGGTTCCGAGCCCCACGTTCTTCAGCAACGCCTCGGGATCATCCCCGGCGGCCCCTCCGTTCTTCCGGTAAATCAGCGGCAGCGCCACATTGTCGTACGCGGACGTGCGCGCCAGAAGGTTGAATTGCTGGAAAACAAACCCGATTTGATCGGAACGTTGCCGGGATAATTCATCCTCGCTGAGCCCGGCCACCTCATTCCCAAGCAGCTTGTAGGAACCCGAGTCGGGAGTATCGAGCAGGCCCAGGATGTGCATCATCGTGGATTTCCCGGACCCGGAAGGCCCCATGATCGCCACAAACTCGCCCTGCTTGATCTTGAGGGAAACGTCCCGCAACGCATGGATCAGCGTGTCCCCCATGCGGTACGTTTTTGTAATGTGGGACAACTCAATCATCAGCGCGGCGTGGTGGAGGGCGGGTTCGGATTGCGCTTCACTGTCGGCACCAACGGGTTTCCTTTCGAGGCGGACCCAGCCCCGGATAATTGGAATTTGGGCATCAACACCGTGTCGCCTTCCTTCAATCCCGATAGGATCTCGGTTTTTTTGCCGTCGCTGATCCCGACTTCAATCTGCCTGGACACTGCCTGGCCGTCATGGTCCGGGTCCTGGACAAGGACAAAGCTTTTGCTTTTGTACTGCCGGATCGTCGCTGCGGGTACAAACAAGGCGTCTTTCTTTTCCGCCACAAGAAACTTGGCAACAGCCGTCATGCCGCTGCGGATGAAATCAGGCACTTTATCCGGAAGCACATCCACTTCATAGGTCGTGACACTGTTCACGATGGCGGCATTGAAGGCAATCCGTTCCACAGCGCCTGTAAACTGCACATCCGGATATGCGTCCACGGCCAATTCAACGCGTTGTAGAAGTTTTATTTTGGCCAGATCCGTCTCATCAACGATGGCGGCCACAATCAAATGGTCCGACATGCTGAAAACCACATCGGAGGAAGTCACCACCTGGCCCGGATTCAAATTTTTTGAAATGATGGTCCCGTCCAGTGGAGCAATCAGGGCGGCTGGCTTGTAATAGTCCTCCCAGTGCGCGAGTTCGTCCGCGCCCTTGGTTCGCGCGGCGTCCAGCAACACCGCGCGGTCCGTCGAACTCATCCAGGCCAGAACCTGCCCTTTTTTGACTGCGTCGCCAATTTGCACCAGCACACTGTCAGCCCTGCCGTTGATGGGCGGCTTGATATCGAGCTTGTTCTCAGGTTGCACGGTGCCGTTTGACAAAACCTGGCTCCGGATCTCACCCCGCTGCACGGGATATGAGTCGTAAGACGAATTCTTAGGCTTGCACCCGTGGCAAAGCAACGCGAGTAGAACAAGAGGCAAAGGGCCGGTCAGCGGCCGTATCAGAATTTTTATTTTCATGGTATGTCTCCGGATCCTTGCGCCAGTTCCCAGTTGGCCTCGGCTATGACCGCATCCCGCCGGGTTTGCAACTCGGTTTTCTGTATGCTGATCAGGCTGTTTTGAATCTGGTCGTAATCCTGAAAGGAAGCCAGCCCGTTGGCGTACAATCCTTCCGCGATTTCCGCCCGCACCTGGTTTGCTTTCAACAGTTGCTGGTTGACCTCCACCACCTCAATGGAATTGAGCAGGGCGTTGTAGGTCTGCTCCAGCGTGAAAACAATCTGGTCGTCCGAACTCTGCCGATTCGCCAGCGATTGCCGGTATCGCGCCGACGCCGAGCGGACATCAAAATAGTTCAGCCCTCCATCGAAAATCGGCAAAGACACGTTAAGCCCCGCCTCCCAACCCTCACTTCTCGGCAGGACCGTATGCCCCTGCTTGAAGGCCGAGCCCGTAACGCTCACGGTAGGCATAAACTCGCTGCGCGCAATCGTGATCCCGGCCTTGGCGGCTGCGACATTCATATCGCTTTGAAGATGGATCGGCGTGCCGGCGGCCATGTCAAGATAATCCGGTTCCTTCGCGGGCGGCTTTTTGGTTTTCAGTTCCCCGGTCACATGAATGTCGATTGCCGTGATTCGTCCCAGTACCTGGGCAAGCTGGCGTTGCGAAACCTTGATGTTGCGCCTGGCCTGTGATTCTTCATAAAGCGCCTGCCGGTAATTTGCCGCCGTCAGGAGATAGGATCCCTTGTCTTCCTGCCCACCCTCGTATTTTAGCTCCACCTGTTGGGCTTCCTGTTTTCGGGCGGCCGCAATATGCTCGGCCAGTTTCAACTGCTCCTGCGCATACAAAAGCTGCGCAAAAGCGGTTTTTAGCGAAAAATGGACCGTGGACTTTTCAATCGCCTCTCCCATCAACGATACCTGGTAGTTGGCCGAGGATTGGTCGATTTGGCCGTTGGTTTTAAAACCGTCGAAAATCATCTGATCGACGTTCAATTGCGCGGAGTATTGGTGGGTGGTGGTGGTGCTGGAAAATGAGCTCTCTCGGTTAATGGTGTGCGTGTCCGTACCGTTGGCGCTGGCCGAAATCTGTGGAAACAGGCTGCTGAAACTGCCCTTGAACTGGGCTTGGAAATTAATCACATTTTCACGCGCACCCCTCAGATCGGGATTGTTTTCCGCAGCCTCTTTCACACACCGTTCCCAATCCAGTTCGCGCGGAAGATGCGACTCCTCGGCAGCCAACCCGGATATCAGGTACGGAGTCAGTGACAACAAAGCGAAACAAGCCGTGGTTGTGGCAATTCTTTGAGTAAAACCCATAATCTTGCAGCAAAATGGCAACAGAAAAATCAGCTTCCCCTCCATGGGAAACCAAGGATTTGAGCATTCCTCCCCGCTCATGCCAACAATAAATAAAAGCAGCCTGTTACAGGGTAGATAACCCTGGCTGAGTCAAAAAGTTGCGGATTTTCACAAAGAGACCGTGAAGAGCACAGGTTTACAGGAAGAACGCGAAGAAACGCAAAGAAAAGACAGTTTATCCGGAGATAAAGACAGATTCACATTTGGCTCGCTGCTTTCCCCCGCATCGCCATCATGAATCGAACCCGGAAAGAACCCCCCACATGAAAATTGCATCCCTCATCTGTGTCGGCATCCTTGCCGCGTTTGCAACAGCACAGGCAGCCGAACCTCCTTCCGACGCGCAGGCCGCGTCAAACAAATTGCTCTCGGCTCTTGTTTCAAGCGATTACGCAGCATTTGTTGCCGACGGCGACACCGCATTCAAAGGACTTAAGAAGGAAATGTTTGATTCCGTGGCAGCCCAACTCGCTCCGCGATTCAAAGCGGGCTATGAGGCCGTTTATCTTGGAGAGATGAAACAGAAGGGATACCAGGTCACGTTGTGGAAACTCAGCTTTAAGGACGGCGGCGACGATGCCCTCGCCACCCTCAGCCTCAAAAACGCAAAAATCGGCGGCTACTGGATCCGATAAAACGTTTTTCCTACCGTCTTTTGCGCCTTTTTGCGGCCAACTCGTTCCTTTGATTCTCAAAATCTGTGTCAATCTGTGAAAACCTGCCCATCTGTCACGACGCAAATGCTCCGAACAGCGACCGCAGTTCCTCCTCCACCTGCGACGGATCGGAAAGGGTTTGTGCGATCTCATCCCGCAACAATATCCGGTACCGCTTGCGCAGACGATGTGCCGCCACACGCAACGCGCCTTCGTCCTGGCCGAGTTGCAACGCCGCCTGTTTGTATGACTCCCCGCTTGTCCCGGCGCTGAGAAAGCCTTTAAGTTCCGCAAACTGTTTTCCCCTCCCTTCCGCCTCGCATTCCTCTTGCAGGCGATTAATGACCTTCCCCAGCAATGCCACGGCCCATTCCCGGTCGAAGATTTTTTCCGGACTCGATTCGTTGGAAGCGGCCACCTGAAACTTTGTGTCCGCCGTTTGCCAGTCCAGGGAAAAATGCGCCGCCCCTCCGCCGCGCTTCTGGCGCTGCGATTTGTCCCATTCGTTCGCAAGAAAATGTTTCAGCGACGCCAGCAGGAATGCGCGGAAGCGCCCGCGCTCGGCGCTCAAGCCTTCGAGATAATTTTTTTCCAGGAACCGCGCAAAAAAATCCTGCGTCAAATCCTCGGCCTCCTCCTTCGTGTGGCCGCGTCGCCGGACATACGCGTAAAGCGGGAACCAATACGTAGCACACAATTGCTCCAACGCAGCCCGCGCCTGCGTGTCCGATCTGCGCCCGGCTGCAAGCACAACCGTCCAGCGCGTCGTGACAAAGATGTCGCCCGGCGCCGGAGTGGAGTATATTAAACTTGTCATTCTAAGAACACATTTTAAACCATGAAAGACAGGAAAATTACGAACGGAAACCGAACCACGGATGCACGCGGATAAACACGGATTAGATAGCAAGGCTTCACGCAAAGGAAGCAGCGCGATGAAAGACGTATCATCCTGGACATAAGACTTAAAACATGAATATCCCCCTGACAAGGGGGAAGCAAAGGAGGTTTTGTTAGTCTCAAAATGTGCAAGAGCGTCTTGGGTTTTAAGCTCCAATTTTTCATCCGTGTTTATCCGTGTCCACCTGCTCGCGACGGATGTCGGAGTCCGTGGTTCAATCCAAATTTAAGTCATACTTGGAGGCTCATCCCATCAGTGCGCGGACAAATTCCTCCGGCTCCCCGGGCGATACGACGATCGTCCGCCGTTCATAATGCAGCACGACAGTCCGGCGGTGGTCGGTGACGAAAGCACGGTAGGACTTCAACGTTTTGTTCCAATAAAACCCGGTGAAGGAAAAGAAGCCTCCATTCCCGCAGGTACGGATGCTTTTGCACATGATGCCCGGCTCGAAGGTTGCGGATTTCAATCCCGCGCGCGGCAAACGTGTTGACCAGAACAATCGATGCACAAGGATCGCATCCGCTGTGATGGCATATCCGCGCACGATCGATAATGCACAGATGGGCACGAGCAACAGCGGCAGCCAGCGCAACCATAACACAATCTCGCTCCCGTGTTTTGGCAAAGGGAGAAACGCAAGCCAAACTACAAGCCCCAGAATCAAGAGCGTGGCCAGTGTGGACATGACAATGAGCAGGGTGCTCCAGGGAGCTTTGTAGGTTTTCATAAGCTAGTGATTTTAATGTGCTTCGTGTAATAAGTCGCAAGTCCAATTCTATTTTTGCGTTTCTTGCGCATTTTCGCGGCCACTCTAAATTTCGTGTCCTACGCGGTTATTTTTTGCTCTCTGTTCGCACTCCAAACCAATCCGTAAGGGTGGGAATCTTCACTTGATGAAATACCCCACAGCACGCCAATGCCCATCTTTTTCCAACATGAACGTGACAGTCTCCACCGCGCTTTTCTTTGCAGAAAACGAAGTATCGAACTGCATCACAACATACTCGCCATCCGGCGCGCCTGGAAGCGACTTGGCTGCCTGCGCCTTCAGCAGCTTGCGCGAATTCGCCTCGCCAAGCGGCTTGCGGTAAGTGTTCATGGCAGATGTCCAGCCTGGCTCCGTCACCGCGGCTTTGAAATAGACTGAGGCTTCCTGCCAACTGTGCGCGTAGTCTTTTCGATCCACCGCGACCAACCAACCCTGCGCGTCGCCAACCACTTGGTTTTCTACGCTTCGACCTCGACTAAGCGAGAGCATCCGGCTCTCCTTGTAACCTGCCAGTTCCCATACGGAATCAGGTCGTGCTATTTCGCAAATTTTGCAGAGCGCTTCCAGCGCCGAAATGTCCACCAGTTCGCCCAGGGTATCCCCTGCCGCCCCCAGTTTGAGCAGGCAGGCCGGACAAAGCCCGGCAAGCGCGCCCGATTGCAGGGGCGTGCCGCATTCGGGGCATTTGCGGACATCTTCGGGAGCTGGAGGAGGGTTTATGTCGGTCATACTAGGCTCAGAAGCAAATCCGGAAAGATGTTACACGTAATTTTTGGATAACCAACGAGCATTGACCCGCGCAACACACGAAAATCCCTCCATCAAAAATAATCCGCGCCGTGCGAGGATTAAGACATTTTCGCCGCGCTGATGATCGCATCCAGATTAACGCTCTCCTCGATCAACTGCTGGATCAGCCCGATTTTCTCGCCATCCCCGGGCTCGGTTTTCACGGTCATCCGGTTGATTTTGCTGGCCACTTCATAACTCTCGTGAGGCACGGAGATAAACGGGATGTTGCGTGTTTGCATGATCTTCACTAGGCCGGGCTGCGGCAGCATCCCGTGCGTGAGCACCACGCCGGCCACCTGGGAAATTCCGCCTTCCGTGATCGCGCCCAGCACCGCAAGGATCATGTCCTCGCGGTCGCCCGCGGTGATAATCAGGCTGCCGGGCTCAAAATAAACCTCGGCATTGCGCGATGTGGTGATTGCGATGGCCACGCGGCTGACACGGCGGCGCTTGGCCTTTTCACCGGCGATAAATTTGCCTTTGAGCTCCTCGCAAACCTGGTTGACCGTGGGCTGGCGCAGGGTGTTGTTCAAAGGCACAATACCTAACAAAGGCAGGCCGAGCTTGGCCAGGCCCTTTTCCGCATACGGCCACAGGTCGGCGATACGATCGGGGATCACCTTGTTCATGATCGCGCCGATCACCGGCACCTTGAATTTTCGGAACAGCGCGAGATTCAGCGCGATTTCGTCTATCGGCCTGCCCACGCCGCCCTGGCTGACAATGATCGCCTTGCTTTTCAAAAGCGCCGACACCTGAGCGTTTGACATATCGAAGACACTGCCCACCCCGGCATGCCCCGATCCCTCGATCACGACAAAGTCCTGCTCCCATGCGGCGCGGTTGAAGGCGTTTTCAACCCGGCTCTTGAGCTCCTCCGGATCGCCTGCATCCAGGTATTGGCGGGTGAAATGGGGGTCCACCGCTATCGGGCTCATCGCCTCCAGCGGCAGGCCGGGCTGGTAGGTGTCGTTGATCAGCACCGTGTCTTCATCGACCTTCAGTCCATCAACTTCAACATAGCGCTGGCCTATCGGTTTGATATAGCCAACTTTCCCGAAACGCTTGCGCAAGCCGGCGACCAGGCCAAGCGCCGTCGTGGTTTTACCGTCGTTCTGGCGTGTGGCCGCGACGAAAATCCGCGGTGTGATTTCGTTTGTCAGCATGGACGCAACCTCACCGGGTTACTCCGCGGGGTGCCAGGCATCGTGGTCCTGCTCGGGATACAGCTTCCGGTATTCAATGGCCTGCAAGGCCACAAGCGCCGCCACACCCAGGATATCATAGGCCGCCGCTCCGCGTGAAAGCTCGGCCGCAGGTTTGGAAAGCCCCAGCAAAATCTGGCCATAGGCCGTCGCTTTCGACAGCCGTTGCACCAGTTTGACCGAAATATTCCCGGAGTTCAGGTCGGGAAATATCAAAACATTCGCCTTGCCGGCCACCATGCTGCCAGGGGCCTTCAACGCCGCGATCTCCGGCAACAATGCCGCATCCACCTGCAGCTCCCCGTCGATCTCAGCCTTCAGCCCCTGATCGCGCGCTTTCTGCCGGGCCAGCGCGGTGGCGGCAATGATCTTTTCCGTGTCCTGGGTCTGGGCGCTGCCTTTGGTGGAATAGGAAAGCATGGCCACCCGCGGCACTTCACCCGTCAACTGGCGGCGCAGCCGCGCTGTTTCAACCGCAATGTCGGATAGTTGCTCCACTGTCGGGTTGGGGATCACTCCGGCGTCCGCAAAAAACATGACTCCATCGTCGCCATAGGCACAGTCGGGTATGTCCAGGATCATGCAACTGGAAATGGTTTTGACTCCGGGCAGCGGTTTGATCAGTTGGAACAGGGGCCGCAGGATGTTGCCGGAAAACTCGCTCGCGCCAGCGACCAGCCCGTCGCACTGGCCGTTTTGCAGCATCATGGCCGCGAAATAATTGGGGTTGGTCAGGATCTTGGCCGCCTCGGAATCCTTGATGCCGCGGTAACGCTGGAGCGACTCCAGCCGCCGGACAAAAAGAGGCAGGTCCGCCGCCGTCTCGGGATCAATGACCAGAATATGGTGGAGGGAAATTCCCCTGGAGGCCGCCAGGCTCTCAACAGCCTCCTTTTTGCCAAGCACAACCGCGGGGCCCAATCTTAAATGCACATATTCGGAGGCCGCCTGCAAAACACGGGCGTCGTTGCCTTCCGGGAACACAATCCGCTTCGGATGGCGCCGCAATTTTTCGTAAATTGATTCGATGAACTTTGACATACGCAAATCTTTATAAAGAGGCTAATACCGTTTTACACCCGTATCCACTTCAACTGACCACGCATCAATGCCGCCTTGCAGATGGCGAACCTGCTGATACCCGCTTTTGAGTAAAAAAACGCCCGCCCGTTCCGAACGGACGCCATGGTGGCAGTATAAAATGATGTCCTCCTCTTTGCCGATTTCGTCGAGCACTCTTGATGCAAACTCCGATAATGGAATAAGTTCAGCATTCGGCAAGCGGCAAATTTCCCACTCGTCGCGCTCCCGTACATCGATCAGGCGCGGCCTTTTTTCAGGCTTCAACAATTCCGCCAGCGCGGATGGAGTCAGGGCTGTCATGGCTTTTTAGAAGCAGGTAAGGCATCCGGGTTAGATCTGGCATATCCTCAAAATAGCCGTCTCCAGTAATTTTTCAGGATCTGTCGCGGAGGACACCATCCGTAAATTCGTCTGGTACAACACATCCAGGGCCTCAAACCATTTCTGCGGCGGCTTCCGGCGCGCCTGCTCCACAATCCGCGCAATCCGGAACGGCTTGGGCTTTTCCCCCTTTTTGTTCACCGGCAAAAAATCGATGCCTTCCTGGGTCAAATCCGCATTCAGGAAAGTACCGCTGCGCGAAAGTCGCAAACGCCTGGTCTCGAGCAAATGTGTGCCCAGCGCCGCAAGCCGCACCTGGCCGGCCAGCAGGATCAGAATGCCGACCTCCGACTCATTCTGCGCCAGCAACTGGCGCAACATGTGAACGGACTCAGCGGAGTCGCCGGCAATCACCGCATCCAACAAGTCCCAAACCATCAATTCCCGATTGCCCGAGACCACCTGTTTCAAATCTTCCTCGCTGATGTCTCCATGCGGATGCGCGAAGAGCGAAAGTTTTTCAACCTCGCTGTGCAAGGCGCGGCGGTCATTCCCCACCACCTCGAACATCCGCTCCACCACTCCGGGACCCGGTTTCAATCCGGCCTGGATCATCAGCTTCTCGATTTCACCCATCCAGGCTTCTTCGGCCCGCGCGCCCTGGATCTCCGGCAAATTGAACAGCTCGACCATGCCCAGTTTCTCGAACGATTTGTAAAACGCCTTTCGCCGGTCAATCGATACGGCTGTCATCACCAATTGTACGCTCGACGGTGGAAGCTTGCCGATCAGTTCTGTCAGCCGCAGCAACCGCGAAATCACCGCCTCGCTGTTGGCGGTCACACTGTCGGCCAGAAAATTGCAATTTTTGAAAAAGACCAGTTTCGAATCCGCAAGAAATGGCAGGGTCAAAAGGGATTCGACGAGCGAATCCAACTGCCTGCAGGCCTGGTCCACGGAATCGACTTGTCCGTCGATGGTCTCCAGGTTCATCGGGTCTTCCGGCGCGAGTTCCCGCAAGAGGCTCTGGCCGCGCTCCTTGACAGAAAATTCATCGGAACCGGCAACCAGAATATGCTTCGCTTTCAGCTTGCTCTCCGTTTTGGCCATAGGTCTAATGCGCCTATGGAACACCTTTGGGCCCCCTGGCGCAATAGTTATGTCACCGCCGACAAAAAAACCTCGGCAACTGTGTTTTACGACATCGGCCAGTCCTCCAATGACGCTGAAAACTTTGTCATCTGCCGCAGCAAAACGGTTTATGTGGTTCTCAACCGCTTCCCTTATAATACGGCGCATTCGCTGGTCATTCCCTACCGCATGGTGGCCGACTTAAGCGATCTCACAGAACCGGAAGGCGCCGACCTCTGGGATCTGGTCCGGAGGACTGTCGCTTCCATCCGCTCGGTCTATAATCCGCACGGCTTTAATATTGGCATCAACCTGGGCGAAAGCGCGGGAGCGGGCCTGCCGGATCATTTGCATGTCCACGTGGTCCCGCGTTGGAAGGGCGACACCAATTTCATGGCCACGACCGCCGAGACCCGGATTCATCCGTCGGACCTGCCCTCGGTTTACCAGCATCTGAAAGCGGCATTTGAAAAAAACTGAACTGCTGAACCACGGATGAACGCGGATCAACACGGATTCAGCGCAAAATCGATTTCAAATCTCAAAATTTCAAATCAAAGCCGGCATCCATCCCCCTGACAAGGGGGAAGTCAAGGGGGTTTTGCCAACTTCATTCTTTACATCGGGTGCGTGTGCTTTCAGCATTTCTTCCCCATGAAAACCAGAAAGCCACTGCGAATCGGCCTGCCCACGGGCAGCCTGCAGGAAGCCACGCTTGAGCTGTTCAAGCGCGCCGGCTTTTGCATCCGCGTCTCCAGCCGGTCGTACAAACCGTCCATCGACGACCCGGAGTTGGAAGTCCGACTGCTCCGCGCGCAGGAAATCGCCCGCTATGTCGATGAAGGGTTTCTCGATCTGGGAATCACCGGACGCGATTGGGTTGCCGAAAACCGCGCGAAGGTGAAAGTGGTCCAGAATCTTGCCTTCAGTAAAGCAACCAAGTCGCCTGCCCGCTGGGTTCTGGTCGTGCCGGAAGAATCCAAAATCACCAAACCCGCACATCTCAAGGGGAAACGCATTGCGACCGAAGCGGTCAACATCACCCGGGACTATCTCGCACGCCACAAGATCAAGGCTCATGTGGAATTTTCCTGGGGCGCAACCGAAGTGAAGGTGCCGGAATTGGTCGATGCCATTGTCGATATCACCGAGACCGGCTCCTCCCTGAAAGCCAACAAGCTGCGGATTGTGGATACCCTGATGGAATCCTATCCCCAACTCATTGCCAATCCCCGCGTGTACCGGGATTCGTGGAGTTGCGCAAAGACACAAAACCTCGCTCTGCTGCTCCAAGGCGCGCTGAATGCGCGGGACAAAGTCGGCCTGAAGATGAACCTGCCCTCCGGCAAGCTGGACAGCATTTTAAAACAGCTTCCGGCCCTGCGCAATCCCACCGTCTCGCCCCTGGCCGGACGGGACTGGGTGGCCATTGAAACGATCATCGATGAAGTCATAGTCCGTGAAATCATCCCGCGGCTGAAGGCCTTGGGCGCGGAGGGGATCATCGAATATCCGCTGAATAAGGTTGTCTATTAAAGAATATCGGCTTTAATCCGTTCCTTCCAAAATTATGGGTTCCATCAAAAAGAAGAGAAAAGAAAAGATCGCGAAACACAAACGCCGCAAGCGCCGCCGTCTGAACCGGCATAAGAAGCGTCTGCGCTACAAGTCTTAAGCGGTTTCGCGCCGGGCGAATGGGGAACCCCCTCGCCCGGCCATTCACACCGTCTGCACCAAAACTGGAGGGATGGCCTCTGTGCCGTCCCATTTGTTTTGATTCCACGTTCAAACTTCAGGCTCGTCGAAGCACGGCGCTTCGTTATGCTTTTTTGCCATCCAGGGTCCCGTAGCTCAGATGGATAGAGCAGAGGTTTCCTAAACCTTTGGTCGGCAGTTCGACTCTGCCCGGGACCATACCCCCATCGGCAATTTTAAGCTGCCATTGGCCTGATCCCCAACCCCGGTCACCCATTCGGTTTGCTCCGTCGGTCGGAGGCTTTAATCCAAAAAAATCCCTGGATTCACTGCAAAATGTTTCGCCAATTTTGAGATGTGTTCCGCTGTCAAGTACCGTTCCCCGCGCACAATTCTGGCTCCCAGGCTGCGGTCAACTCCAAGCAAGGCCGCAAGTTGGCTGGCATTCATACCGTTTTCTTGAAGCAGATATTTAAGCGCCTCCAATGGAGCCATCTTCCTAACTTTAACAGGAGCGCACTCCTCCTCGTAATCTGCAATGATGTCGGAAAGCAGATCGAGGTAATCTTCCTGCTCCACATTAAGCTTGTGTCCCGCCAGGAGATCCACCATTTCGGTGGAGTTTTCCAACTCCATCTTGTCATGAATAGGGCGGGGCAGGAGCAGAAGGCACAGCCCTTCGTAAGTCTTGGGAAGTTCGTCAAATGAGAGCGCGGCGATTTTTTTCATAAGGTTTCCTTCCATTTCTCCTTGTCATATTCAGCATGTGTCATGAATCGTAATACAAATACTTTGTGTCGGTCATAATGAATTGCCGTAATGAGCCTATAATCGTTGCCTCCGATGTTGAACACCACCACGTTCCGTTCGGAATCCACCCGAACTTGATCGGCATGGCCATACGTTTTTCGGACATCATCAAACCGTTTCCAGTCAGCAACTCTTACAGTCGCCAGCCATTTTTCCAACGGGCTTTTGGCTTTCGGATAGGTTGGCCAATACCCACGTATCCGTGATTCCTTAATCACCCGCATGTGGACAATTTGTCCTACTCCCTCCAAATTGTCAATAGCAGTACTTGGGAGCTCCTTCATCCCCAAGCACGGAAATTTCATTTACAAGCCACCGGAGTCGTCCATTTTTCCCCCTTACTCATATAATGGCCGTCAGCAGAAAACATTTCTCCGCCTCCGAACCGCTGTCCGAGCCCGCCTCGGCCGACACGGCCGATTTTCTCCGAAGCTTGCGGAATTTGCCCCCATCCGAACTGCGCAAACGGCAGCAAAAAATGGAAGCGCTCGCGCTGGACCTCGGCATCCATTTCAGCCTGAACGGGCAATCCGGACTCCTCGACCGCCAGTGGAAATTCGACATCATCCCGCACATCATTCCGCAGCAGGAATGGAATCTGATCGAAGCCGGCCTCATCCAGCGCACGCGCGCATTCAGCAGGTTTCTTTCCGACCTGTATTCGGAACAAAAAATCCTCAAGGAAAAGGTCATCCCCTATCATCTTGTTTTCGAGGACCCATCCTATCTTTTCGAATACAGCAACATCCCCACCCCGCGGGACATCAACATCCTCATCGGCGCGGTCGATCTGGTCCGCGGCACGGACGGACGCTGGTTCGCCACCCAAAACCATTACTCAACGCCCTTCGGCATTTCCTTCATCCTCCAAAACCGGCGGATGCTGACCCAGGCATTTCCGGAGATATTCCAGACTTTCAATGCCTGCCCGGTTTCCTCCTTCAGCACGGAATTGGTCGAACGCATTTCCTCGCTTTCGGACAAGCCGAACCCGCACATCGTCCTGTTGAGCCACAGCACCACGCTGGATAATTTTTTCGAGGAAAGCTTTCTCGCGCGCCGCATGGGCGTGGCCATTGTCAAGCCCGCCGACCTCATCGTTCGCGAGAACTGCGTCTATCTGAAAACGATCCGGGGCCTTGAGCAGGTCGATGTCATTTACCGGCGCCTGGAAAGCCGCTCCATCGATCCCATCGCGTTTCGCGGCGCCTCGCAGCAGGGCATTCCGGGTCTGGTCAACTGCGCGCGCCAGGGCAAGGTGGCCATCGCGAACGCGCTGGGCTGTGGCGTTGCGGACAACAAGGCGCTGCTCCGGTATTCGGACTCGATCATCCGTTTCTATCTTCAGGAACAACCGCTGCTCCCCACGCTGCCCACCTATAATTGCCGCGACTACGACCAGCTCGAATATGTAAAAGCCAACCTCGGCAGCCTTTTGTTGCGCCCGGTCCAGCGCCAGGACAGCCATCAGCGCTGGGTGTTGCACAAGCCCCGCGATGCCTACGAAGGCGCAATGGAAAAAATGCTGCGCGAAAATCCAGCTTCCATCGTCGCGCATCCCAAAATCGACGTGACGGGAATTCCGCGCTTTGAAAACGGGCGGATGATCCCACGCCCTGCTTTTCTACGCGCTTTCCTCCTCATGGGTGAAAACCCGCTGGTTCTGCCCGGGGGATTGACGCGGCAAAGTCTGCCGTCCGACAACCGCCACATCGTGGCCAACCTCGCATCGGGCGTGAAAGACACCTGGGTGCATGGCGGAAATGAACGCCCGACAAGCAGCGCCTCCCGGACGCGCAACGCCTGGGCGCCTCGCGAGTTCAAAATTCCCAGCCGCGTCGCGGAAAGCCTGTACTGGATCGGACGCTACACCGAACGGGCGGAAAACACATCCCGCATGCTGCACGTGCTTGAAGAACTGGGTTGGTCGCAGTTGGGCCGCCGCGAACGCCGCAATGTGTGGCCGCTCTGGCAGGCTGTGGCGTCCTCCACCGGCCAGAATGATTATCTCAAAATCAAAAGCCCTCCCGCCCAGGTCTCCGGCCTGAGCCGGCGCCTCATCAGCGGGCGGGACAACACCGCCTCCGTCTTTTTTTGCATCACCCTGGCCAACCAGAACGCCCAAGACATCCGTGAATTCATCACGCCCGAGGTTTGGGCCGTCCTCAGCCGTTTTATGCGCCGGCTGGAACAACGCTGCCAGGACAACACGGCGCCGGCCTTGTCACTTCAGGAAATCTGCCAGGCCAGCGTCGATGAAATCGCCTGCCTCAACGGCACCATTCTCCGGACGATGCCGCATGATGACAGTTGGGAGTTCTACCGCCTCGGCACGCTTCTGGAGCGCGCCATCTGCACCGTGACGGTCCTCGACATCGTTCTCAGCAGCGCCTTGAAAAATCTGGACCCGTCCGGAGGACAGGACCCAGACCTGACTTCGCTCCTCCGCCTCCTGAGTTCGCTTGACGCCTACCAGCGCGAATTCCGCTCGCGCACCTATGTCGGCCAGGTGGCCGAATTGCTCTGGCGAAAATCCGAGGCGCCCAGTTCGGTCGCGTACTGCTGCAAACACATCCTGTATGCGCTGCGCAGCGTGCTGGGCGCAGGCGAGACAGATCCGGGTTCCCCGCTCCACCACGCGCAAACGGTGCTGGAGCACATCGGCAACATCCGCTGTGAAACGCTTTTTCCGCGGGACGCGTTCGAGGCCGATGTGGCCGGGCCTTCAAACCTGCCCAACATCCTCCAGTTGCAGGCCCGTGTGAAACAGGAGAGTTCCTACCTGGAACAGCATCTCCTGCGCCTCCATGAATTGGTCGAGGACCGTTTTTTCAGCCACCAGATGGACTATCCAAACGGAGGAAATAACGGCGCCCTGCCGCGTGATCCATGAGATTCCGCATTGTCCACCACACGGAATATCTCTACCGCATGCCGGCCTCCGAGTCATATGCGGAATTGCGCATTTGCCCCCAGACCTGCGAAACCCAAACGGTCCTGTCCCACAAACTTGAAATCACCCCGCATGCCTCCGTGGGCCATTACACGGATTACCTCGGCAACATTGTGGAATTCTTCTCAATCCCCTACCGGCACAACCGGCTCATCGTCCGCGCGTCGGCGGAAGTTGAAACGCATGAAATCACGCCGCCTGCCAACGCGCTGGGAGTCACGGTCGCGGAAGCGCTGCAAATCTACCGCAGCCAGATGCTCCCCTTGTATCCCTATCTGCGGCCGACCGACCGCGTCCCGCTGCACCAGGTGCTGCTCCCGCTGCGCCGGGATTTCATCAAGCCCGCGCAAAACCTGGGCGAGGCGATACTCGATCTCAACCGCTGGGTCCGCAAACATTTCAAATACAAACCCGGCGCCACCGACGTCGGCACCCCGCTTGCAACCTTTATCCGGCAACGGCGCGGCGTCTGTCAGGACTTCGCGCATCTCATGCTCGGCATCCTGCGCACCTACGGCATCCCGGCGCGTTATGTCAGCGGTTATATCGAGGCTTACGATCCCTCCACAAACGCCGATAAACTCGTTGGCGCCACCGCAAGTCATGCCTGGGTGGAGGTTTTTCTGCCGGGCGGATTCTGGTGGGGCCTTGACCCGACCAACAATCAGGAGGCCGGGCCCCGGCATGTGAAGGTCGCCGTCGGGACCGACTATGTCGATGCCGCCCCGCTCAAGGGCACCTACAAGGGCGACCGGGGTCAGGAATTGGAAGTCATGGTGTCGGTAAAACGCAAAAAGAAACAGGTCACGGCATGAAACTAAACGTCCAGCACAGCACCACCTATCAATATGACGAGAAAGTCGCTTTCACGCCGCACAAAATCCTGCTCCGGCCGCGCGAAGACCCGCACATCCGCGTTTGTGAATTCCATATCCAGACTTTTCCCCAGTCCGATCTCAAATGGTCCCGGGACGCGTTTGAAAACAGCATCGCCACGGCCTATTTCACGGGTGAATCCCGGCAGTTGCTGATCCAGGCGGGAATGACCGTCGAACTGCTCCAGGACAACCCCTTCGACTTCATCATTGAGCCCTATGCGGCCACGCACCCGTTTCAGTATAACGGCGACGAGCTGGAGGCCCTGCAAGGGTACTTGAGCAACACAGGCATGGAATGTGCTTCTCTGGATGCCTGGATCCAATCCACCATGACAACCCTGCCGGATCAAACGTTGCAACTGCTGACCACGCTCAACCGGGCCATCTATGAAAAAATCCAATACCGGCGCCGGGAGGAAAGCGGCGTCCAATCGCCCGATGAAACTTTGCGCCTGAATTCCGGCAGTTGCCGGGATCTTGCCAGCCTCTTCATGGCGGCCTGCCACAGTCTTGGCCTGGCCACGCGCTATGTCAGTGGTTATCTGTATGCTCCGGAGGAACCGGGTAAATCCAGCAACCGCGCCGCGGGTTCCATGCACGCCTGGGCCGAGGTGTACCTTCCAGGGGCCGGATGGAAAGGATTCGATCCGACCAACGGTGTGCTGGCCACCAACTTTTTTATCCCCGTGGCCGTTTCAACGCGCCCGGCCTGGACCAGCCCCATCCAGGGCGCTTACAGCAAAAGCCATCCGGTGGACAGCCAACTTATCGCCGAAGTGTCCGTCACCCGCCTCGAATAACATCCGCAATGAAAAAAAGCCGCAGCCCCTTGGAGACTCCCTACAGCCGCCCGGTTTGGAAGCAAATCCGGAACTGCGCCCGAAAAGTCGAAGCTGCAGTGAAAGACTCCGGCGCCCTGCTGACCATGGGAGGAGAACCCACCTTTGTGCCGCTGAACCCGGAAGGCGCCGAATGGAACGTCGATGCCCTCGGCCCCACAAAACTTTCCTACGCCCGCAGGTTCGCACTCGAGTTTATCCGGGAATTTTTCCCCGGCGCCCTGCTCACGCAGACCTACGGAAAACTTTACCCCGGCGAACCGCTTCCACGCTGGAGCCTGCTGGTCCATATCCATCCCAATCGCCGTCTCTGGAACGAGCCCGAACGCCTGCTCGCCGGCCCGCCGTCCGCGGACAATACAATCGAATCAGCCAGACACTTCGCCCAAAAACTGGCCCAAAGAATCGGCCTTCAAACCTATCTTTACGAAGCCGCCAATCCGGAGACGCCCGCCACCGCCCAAGGCTGCGTATTGCCATTGGATTACACGCACGACAACTGGATCAGCGGCAAATGGCCCTATCGGGATGATGAATATATCGTACTCATACCCGGAGACAGTTCCATGGGATTGCGCCTGCCGTTGAACCTGCTGCCGGAGAGTTGTCTGAAGCAAGCCTTGACTGTTGAAATCAAGGACGGGGGGCTGGACGTCTTCATCCCCCCCCTCAGCCTTGAACCCTATCTGAACCTGATCGGGCACATTGAAGCCCTGGCTGCGGAGCTTGACGTGCAGGATCTGGTCATTTCCGGCTACCCGCCCGGCAAAGACGAGCTGCTCGAACGCTACGCCTTCACCTCGGACCCCGGCGTGATTGAAGTCAATCTCCCGCCCGCCGGCAATTGGTCCGAACATGCCCGGCAACTGAAAATGCTCTATCACGCGGCGCACAAAAGCGGGCTCTGCGCGCACAAACTCCATTTCAACGGACGGGCGGTCGCCACCGGCGGCGGCGCGCACATTTGTTTCGGCGGGCCAAAACCCGAACTCAGCCCCATCTTTCACCTGCCGGATCTGCTCCCCAGCATCCTCCGCTACTGGCAGCATCATCCTTCGCTCAGCTACCTTTTTTCCGGCCAGTCCGTCGGCCCGGGCTCGCAGGCGCCACGGATCGACGAGAGCACCTATGACGCCCTAACAGAACTTGAAATTGCCTTTGACGGGTCGGCAAGCCTTTCCCACGACCCGGATTTATTCGGCATGCTGTTCCGGGACCTGATCACCGACCGCAGCGGCAACACGCACCGGGCCGAGATCAGCATCGACAAGCTGTGGAATCCATCCCAACCCAACGGCACCTGTGGTATCCTGGAATTCCGCGCCTTTGAGTCCCAGCCCGACTGCGAGCGCGCGGCCGCTGTCGGACTTTTTATTCGCGCCATCATCGCCATGCTCGCGCGGAACCCGTTCAAGAAAAATCTCCTGCGCTGGGGACAAGCCCTGCACGACCGCTTTTTTCTGCCCTCCATTCTCTGGTTGGATCTTGGCGACGTGGCGGCGGACTTGAGAAAGGCCGGCATTCCGTTCGATGTCTCCTGGCTTCGGCCCCATTTCGATTTTCGCTTCCCGACGGCCGGCCTCATGCCCGCGGGCAAGGAAACACTGACAGTTCGTTATGCGATAGAAGCCTGGCCCCTGCTGGGCGAACAGCCCGCCGGCCCGTTGACAGTCCGCTCCGTGGATTCCAGCACCGAGCGCATCGAACTGTCCCTCAGCTCTCCCAAGGCGCTCGACAAGGGGCTGCTGCAAATCAACGGAATTCCCGTGCCGTTTAAAGTTGAGAAAAAACTGGCGGTGGCCGCGCTGCGCTACCGGGCCTTCCATACCCTCCCTTCACTCCACCCGCACATACCCGCCCAGACCCCGTTGTTGCTGGAATGGGTCAGCCTGAAAAACGGCCAGGTCCAATCCGCGGTCAAATGGCACAGTTGGCAGCCCAACCACCAACCCTATCCGAGCCGTCCTGCGGATTGTGAGGAGGCGCAAAATCGATGCCGGGAACGCTGGGTCCCCCAACCGGATTTGATTGGCTCAAAACGCAAAATTCCCAGGAAATGGGACGGGCAATCAAAAACATTCACCACCGATTTGCGCCGTTTGCACAGTGATATCTCAAATTTGAAATCTAAAACAAAAATTTGAGATTTCAGATTTCAAATGGCGCTCGCAGAGCGCACCCCTGGCTACCCGACATGGATTCGAACCATGACTAAAGGAACCAAAATCCTTTGTGCTACCGTTACACCATCGGGTATGAGATGGATAAGGGGAAATAAAATACCATCGAACCGGGAGCAGGCAATCTATTTAGCCTGCATATTTCATGCTGATTTTGAGAATCGAGCTATTGACGGTGAAACATCCGGGTTCAAGGTGAGGGAATAATCCCCTGCGCAATCCGTTGCAAGACCGAGGGCAGTAGCGCGTGTTCCGCCACCTGGATTCGTTGGTGAAGCGTTTCCGCCGTGTGACCCGGCAACACCGGCACGCGCGCCTGATCGATGATTGCGCCGCCATCGACTGTTTCATCCACCCAGTGCACGGTGCAGCCGGTTTCACGCACCCCTGCTTTCAAAGCCTGTTCCCATGCGTGGAGCCCCGGGAAAGCCGGCAGCAAGGAGGGATGAATATTAATAATCCGGCCTTTAAAAGCCTGGAGCAGCGGTTGTTTGACTACCCGCATGTAGCCGGCGAGCACAACCCAATCAACCCCGGCCTTCTTCAAAGCTTCGGACAATTGTGTTTCAATCCCGGGCTCCAGCCTGGTCTTAAATGCGCTTGCAGGGCACTGGTAAACCGGCAGGGAACGCTTGCGGGCTTCCTCGAGAATCAGAGCGGAGGATAAATCACTGGCCACGAGATTGATGCGGGCGGTTAATTTTCCGGAGGCGATCGCATCCGCGATTGCGACAAAATTCGATCCGCGGCCCGAGCCGAGAATGCCCAGATTCACGGGTTCGCTCACAAGGTCCCACCGGCTTTTTTTATCATGGCCGAGGTGGATTTCCCGGGCACCAGTGGGAGGATGCGGATCACCCCGCCGGCTTTTTTGATGACAGCCACCTCGTCCCGGTCAAGCTGGTCTTCCGTGTAATCCCCGCCCTTTACATAGATATCAGGCTGGACCAACTCCAAAAAACGCACCGCGCGGGGTTCTGGAAAAATGACCACGGCATCCACCGGTTTCAAGGCCCCCAACAGCTCGGCGCGGTCCGCTTCGGAGTTAAGAGGGCGGGAAGGGCCTTTGAGGGCGCGGACAGAATCGTCGCCATTAATCCCCACAATCAGGACATCTCCCAGTTGACGGGCGGCGCACAAATAGCGTAAATGGCCGGTATGAAGCACGTCAAAACAGCCGTTGGTCACGACAACCCGGCGGCCGAACCGTTTCTGCTCCTGTCGCCAAAGTGGCAATTGTTCTAAGGAAATGGTAAACTGCATTTTACAAATAATCTTGACCCTTAAAACCTAAGCAGCAACATGCGCTTTTGTGCAACCTGAAATTTTAAAAGGAATCGGAATCATATCCGTCTGATTTGCTACTATGCTCGGGATTCTGTGGTTAATTACATATGGGCTGGTCGTAACGGGGCTCTCGCTTTACGGGATGCACCGGTTCTGGATGATTTTTACCTATTATCGCCATAAAAAGCACAGCATTAAACCGCTGGGCAAATTGCGCGAGCTGCCCGTCGTCACAATCCAACTCCCGGTCTATAATGAAATCTATGTCGTGGAGCGCTTGATCCGCTCGGTGGCGGCCATCGGGTATCCGCAGGAAAAACTTGAAATCCAGGTCTTGGACGATTCAACAGACGACACGTCGGATGTGATCCACAAGCTTGTCGAAGAGTTGTCCCAGCGGGGATTTGACATCAAACACCTGCACCGCAGCAATCGCTTTGGATTCAAGGCCGGCGCGCTGCAAAATGGCCTCCAGACCGCGCGCGGCGAATTCATCGCCATTTTCGACGCGGATTTTATTCCCCCGGAAAATATTCTCCGCGACACCATCCAGTATTTCAGCGATCCCCAGGTGGGAATGATTCAAACCCGCTGGGGGCATATCAACCGCGGGTATAATCTCCTGACGCGGGTGCAGGCTCTCCTCCTGGACGGCCATTTGCTGATCGAACAAACTGCCCGCAACCGCAGCGGACGATTTTTTAATTTCAACGGCACGGCCGGCGTCTGGCGCAAAACCAGCATTGTGGACGCCGGAGGCTGGCAGCATGACACGCTGACCGAGGATTTGGATTTGAGCTACCGCGCACAATTGAAGGGGTGGAAATTTATTTTCGTGCCCGATGTGGTGACTCCCGCCGAACTGCCGGTCGATATGAACTCCTTCAAAGCGCAGCAGCACCGCTGGGCCAAGGGCGCCATCCAGACCTGCCGCAAATTACTGCCTGAAATCTGCCGGAGCAAACTGCCTTTTAAAACCAAACTGGAAGCCATTTTTCATCTGACATCCAACTTCGCCTACCTGTTACTGGCGGCTCTTGCCGTGCTGGTCCAGCCGGACCCCGCTTATTCGGGATTCCATTGGAAGTCCGTGCTGGCCGTTGATGTGCCGATTTTCTGCATGGCGTCGCTCTCCATTTTTGTCTTTTATGGCGCGGTTTTGATCGAACTGAAAAAACAATGGTACAAGATCCCGTTCTACATCCCCATGCTGATTGCCACCGGGATCGGGCTTTGCCTCAACAATGCACGGGCTGTGCTCGAGGCCTTGTTCAACCGCCAGTCCGAATTCACCCGCACACCCAAGTACGGGATCCGCACCGGAGTCGAAACCTGGTTTGGAAAACGCTATATCGCGGGAAAATCATTCCTCCCACTGCTGGAGCTCACCTTGTCCGCCTATTACGGCTATTTTATCTGGTTTGCCATCCGGCACCAACTTTGGGTTTCCCTCCCCTTTTTCTGGCTGTTTTTCCTCGGTTTCGGCTATGCTGGCCTCCTCTCATTGGCTCAATCCCTTCCGTTTTCACTTTCCTCCCTGAAAGTGAAGGTGTAAGTAATCCCAATGGAATTTGACTGGAGCATCTTCACTCCAACGGGCACTCATCCAGATGAAGTGGCTGAAAGCTTTGAAGACCCCTTTTCCCTGAGACTAATGCCGGACGCCGGGGCGATTGCAGACCAGTCCCGTTTTTTTTGTCTGGGAATGAGTTTGCGGAAAAAAGCCCTGTTTTCCGTGTATAGTTCGGACGGCAAACAAATCCGCATCCTGGCCTCCCGTGAAATGACGGAAGAGGAATTGTTTTTCTACAATCGCAAAACCCGGGAGTCGTTATGACGCTCAAAATCGTCTCCCACTGGGATGAAGTCCCGCACTTTGCCTCCCCGCAGGAGGAGGCTGATTTCTGGCAGGCGCACCAGTTGGACGGCCGTTTGATGCAGGCCGCCTGTTTCAAGCCGGATAACACCGAATCGACCACCATCACGCTGCGCATGGATCCGCGCATGCTTGCAAGGCTCAAGCGGCTTGCCAATCAACGGTATTTGAATTACCAGAGCATGTTGAAACAATGGGTGGCCGAACGGCTCGAAAAGGAAATGGAAGGGCGCTCCTGACACTCACAAATACAATGTTCACCGCAGAGTCGCAGAGGACGCAGAGTTTTTTTGAATTTATATCCTCCCTAGATCTATTTTCCGCACAAGATCGCATGTGCACTTCATGGGACACGAGCCCCCGTATTTGTTTTTCCCATCCCGTGAATCCTGTTCATCCTGTCAAAATGTGTTTTGTGCTGCCTTTCCATCTGTGTTTATCCGTGCCATCCGTGGTTCAAATGTTTTGCTTTGCGTTAATGCTCGTATGCCCCCGCTTTGCGGTTTACAAACCCCAAAATCGGAATAGATTTAAATTATGAGCATTGCATTAAAGTTCCCCCATTTCCGCCGGGGTTTCACGCTGATTGAGCTTCTGGTCGTCATCACGATCATCGGCATCCTGGCAGGTCTGGCATTTCCGGCCATCCAAGGCGCACTGAATGCCGCCAAAAAGACCCAGGCGTCCAACATGGTCAACCAATTACGCACCGCCATGACCAGCTACCAGACCGAATACGGTACCTGGCCCAGCACGATCACCGACGAAAACCCTTTTGACCCGGGAATCAAACTCTACAAAATGCTCATCGGCCAGGATAGCCCGGTTGGCACCAATCCGCGGCAAATTGTCTTCATGGAATTCAATCTGAAGGATTTAAGGGCATCATCCAGCGCTACAGCGCCTCCGTCGGATGCCTCGACTGCCACCACCTTTGTTGATCCCTGGAACCAGGCCTACCAGATGGAACTGGACACCAATTACGATAATCAACTGGCCATGCCTGGAGGAACTGGAGGAACCATTAACGCCGCGATAGCCGTGTGGTCCACCGGTCTTCCGGTAAATGGCGCCGCCAATACCGATACCACAAAATTCCTAAGCAGTTGGAAATAATGTCGATGAAGACAGGACGCTTTGCTTTTACTTTGATTGAGCTGCTGGTGGTGATCACGATCATTGCCATTTTAAGCGGGCTCGTCCTCGGCGTGGCGGGTAACGTCAATAGAAAAGCCGGCACCAGTCGCGCCAAGGCCGAAATCATGGCCATCGACCTGGCTTTGGAACGCTATAAAACCGACAATGGAGATTATCCTTCAACCAGCTTCATTACCATCAGCAATGGCATTTATACAGGCAACCCAAGCGCATATATTGGAACAAGCCCCACTCTGGGAGCAAGCACACCCGGAGGCTCGGGGGGATGCCTTCTCTTTACCTACCTGATGGGACGATCCAGTTTTCAAACGTCTTCCACCAGTCAGACATCTGTAACTTCCGGTTATACACAGTACATGGAACTGAAGTCGAACCAAGTCGGTGCTCCTATGGGCAGTTCCTACATTCAGGACCCCTTCGGGTATGCCTACGGTTATTTTTACAAATATGACGCTGCTATACCGGGTGATTCAAATGCTTCGGACAAATCCCTCTTCAATTCAGTTCAACCCGATGTCTGGAGCACCGCCGGGCAAACCGCCACAGCTTCCAGTACCGTCGCCAGCGGCACCGCCACAACTTACGCGGTCTATCTGAATTGGGTGAAAAATTGGGGCTCCCAGTGAATATTTTCACCCATGGGTGAAAATATTCACATGCTTCGGCGCGAAACCACGCCGAAGTTTCCCGGCACACCTTCATCCGCAGATTGAACAGATTCACGCAGGTTTTCAGAACTAAAACCTTCTGTTCCATTTTTACTCTTCCTGCTCGCGACACAGGTCGGAGTTAGCGGCCAATCTTCTACCGGTTTCAGGTTTTTAGTTTCAAGTCTCAGATTTTGGCGTTCCTTATCCGTATTTATCCGTGTCCATCTGTGGTTCTATCGAATCTATTTTTATATTTCCAGTAACTCAGCCAGAATCCGGATCCCTTTTTCCAAATCCGATTCCTCCGCCCGCGCGCAATTCAAACGCAGGCAGCCCCGCCGCGCAGGCGATGTCAGAAAAACCTCGCCCCGCGCAAAACTCACACCCCGGGATTTTGCACGCTCGGACCATGCGGCCGAATCCAGTTTGTACGGCAACTCCACCCAGAGCAAAAATCCACCCTGCGGATCCGAGACTTTCGTGCCCGCTGGAAAATGTTGCAACACGGCACGGCGCACTGATTCCCGGCGGCGGCGGCATTGGGCGTGAAGTTTTGCCAGGTGCCGCTCCAACCCGCCCCGCTGAAGAAATGCGCACAGGGTTGCCTCTGCAACAACGGAGCTATGCAGGTCGGAATTGCATTTCAGGCGCGCCACGCGCTCAAACCATTTTCCGGGAAGCATGCAGCCCACGCGAAGCCCGGGGGAAACCGACTTGCAAAAACTGCTCACATAAATCACATGGGAGCCGTCGTCATAGGCCCTGACCGGATTCGGCGCCCCGCCGTCGCACAGTTCCCCATAAATGTCGTCTTCAATCACCACGATCCCCAGTTCCCCGCACAGGCGGGCCAGATCCTTGCGCTTAACAGGCGAAAGGGTCGCCCCGCTTGGATTGGAAAGCGAGGAACAGACCACCAGGCACTTCGGACGGTGCTTTTTCAGCAACAGCGCCGCCACGTCAAGAAGCAGGCCTGAGTTCATATCGACCGGCAACGGCAGCACCCGGGCCCCCGTCGCGTAAATTTGCTCCAGCATGTTGTAATACCCGGGGCTTTCACAGGCCACAAGGTCGCCCGGCCCGGTCAGAGTGGAAATGGCCAGGTGCAACGCCTGGGTGCAACCCGTTGTCAACAGCACATCTTCAGGCCCGGCCCGGACGCCGCGTTTCACCAGATTTCGCGCGATCTGACCCCTCAATCCGGCGTGGCCCTCCGGCCTTTGATACGCCCACATCTCGCGCCCCTCAAGCGCCGTGGCGGAACGAAAAGCCTGCTTCAACTCCTCCACAGGCAAAAGGGAGGGGGACGGCACACCCGCAGCCAGATTGATCAACCCCGGCTTTTCGACCTGCCGCATGAATTCCAATAAACCGGTTGGCGGGCCGTATCGTACCGGCCTGCCTGTGGCGCATAATCCGGTTTTTTCAGACAATTTCATTCATTCCTTGTTCTGCTTTTTTTACTCATGTCAAGTGTGAGATCTCCAGCCGAAAACTTCAACTCCAACTGCGTTGACATCCGGCGTATCGTCTCCATACCATTTCCTAATGTCTGAGACCACAAATCTCCTTCGAACCCCACTCGCAGACGTGCATCAGGAACTCGGCGCCAAAATGGTGGAGTTTGGAGGATGGCTCATGCCCGTCCACTACACGAGCATCCTCCAGGAACATAAGGCCATCCGCAGCACTGCCGGACTGTTCGATATCTCACACATGGGCGAACTTGTCGTCAAAGGAACCGGTTCGGAGGCCTGGGTCAATTCCCTCTTCTGCAACGACATCCGCAAGATTTCCCCAGGCTGGGGCCAATACACCCTCCTTCTCAATGAAAGCGGCGGCACAGTCGATGACTTGATTATCTATCGCCTGGCCGACCAGGAATTTCTGCTCGTCGTCAATGCCTCCCAGATCGAGAAGGATTTCAAGTGGCTGGAACGCCGCCTCGGCCCCAATGTTACCATTGAAAACCAAAGCGAGGAATTTGCGGCTATTGCCCTCCAAGGCCCCAAATCGGAGGGCGTCTTCCGCAAACTATTCGACTCGGAAAAACGCCCTCTCAAACGAAACCAATTCATCGAAACACCTTACAAGGGGAAGAGTGTTCTTGTCGCCCGCACAGGATACACGGGGGAGGACGGTTTTGAAATATTCCTGTCGCCCGAACTCGCCACTCCCCTCTGGAAGGATCTTCTAAAGCACGGGGAGCTTGTCTCATGCGTCTCTGCCGGACTGGGCTGCCGCGACACCCTCCGCCTCGAAGCCTGCTACCCGCTCTATGGCCATGAACTGTCCCAGTCCATCTCGCCGCTGGAAGCCGGGCTGGACCACTTTGTTTCATTCGACAAACCGGAAAAATTTGTCGGCAACGAACCCCTTCGTGAGCAAAAGGAAAGCGGCATCACCCGCTCCGTGGCCGCGTTTGAAATCACCGGGCCTGGAGCGCCTCCGCGCGCGCAATATCCGGTTTTTGCAAAAAACAACCAGATCGGTGAGGTGACCAGCGGCAGCCACTCCCCCACCCTGAACAAAGGCATCGGCCTCGCTCTGATCGCCAGGGATTTCGCCAAGCCCGGTACCGAGATTGAAATCGAAGTGCGCGGCAAACGCCAGCCGGCCCGCGTCGTGAAAAAACCCTTTTACTCCAATTTATGAGCAATATCCCCAATAACTTGAAATACACCGACACCCACGAATGGGTACTGGCCGAAAACGGCATTGCAACCGTCGGGATCACCGACCATGCGCAATCCGAGCTGAGCGATGTGGTCTATGTCGAACTGCCGGCCGTCGGCAAGGCCTTCAAAGCAAAGGAGACCGTCGCCGTGGTCGAAAGCGTAAAAGCCGCTTCCGACATTTATGCGCCGGTTTCCGGAACCGTGACCGAGGTGAATAAAAACCTCTCGAATGATCCCGGTCTGGTCAATCGCTCGCCCTATGAGCAGGCCTGGATGTTCAAGCTCAAGCTGTCAGATGCCGGGGAACTCAACAGCCTCAGGGACGCAGGGGCTTACAAGTCCAAAATCGGATAACCCGCGCGCCATGCCGGAAATCAGCCTAACACGAATCGACCCCACGCTGCTTGAATGGTCCGCGTTCGATCCCCAGGTCAAAACCCTCCTCACCTCGCATGCCATCTGCAATGCCGGAAAAGTGGTGTTGATCGACCCTATTCTGCCGGACGCCGCCGTCATGGCCGCCATTTCCGAAATGGGCATGCCGTGCGGCATCTTCCTGACAAACGGCAACCATGAACGCGCCAGCAAAAAGTTAAGCAAGCTGCTGAACATCCCCGTGGCGTCGCCCGCTTTCGCCGTGAAGGAATTTTCCTTCAAGCCCGACATCATCCTCGACGGCCTCACCCAGATTTACGGATTCAAACCCATCGCAATCCCGGGCGCCGCCCTTGGCGAACACGCTCTCTATTGCCCGAAAACCCAGACACTTTGTATCGGCGATGCTCTGATCAACTTCCCCTCCACCGGTTTGGCCATCCTGCCGGATAAATACTGCCTCGACCCCGCTTTGCTGAAAAAATCACTGCGCCCCCTCACCCTGCTCAAAATTCAAACCCTGATTTTTTCCCACGGCAGCCCGATGCACCATCCCATGCCCGCCTTGAAGAAACTGATTGGGGCATCATGAAAAAAATTCCCGTGTTCGTTTTGCTGCTGTGCTGGGCCGCCGCTTGCCCCGCCCAGGAGAACCGCCTCAAACCCTCGGATAGCGCCGTCACGCAACGCCTGAAGACACCGGGCCAAACTGAGACACCCCAAAAAATCACAAACCAGCTTGAGAAATTCTTCAACACGATTCAAGCCGGCGACGCCAAGCTGGCTTTCTTCGGCCTCTTTGAGGGCAGCAAACTCGAAAAGGAAGGCGAAGTGGTGGACAAATCCGTGAGCATCACCGAGAACACCCTTCAAAAATGCGGGAGGCTCGAATCCTACGATCCCATGGAATCACGCCTCTACGGGACCCGGCTCCTTTCCGTATCCTACATCACCGTGCATGGCGACAAATTTTTCCGCTGGGCCTTTATCTACCAAAACCCCTCGGGCAATGATTGGAGCCTGATCAAGTTCAGCGTGGACAACATGAGGGACTTTCTGCCCGCCTACCCGATCGCCACAAACCCGCCCGACAACATCCAACTCAAACTCGAAAAATTCTTCCTCGCCCTCGAAAGCGACCGCACGGACGACGGGTTTAACGATTTGGTGAAGGATTCCGTCCTTCAAAATTCCACGGACCAGGTCAGCGCCTTCGTCGCAAAAACCAACGAAGCGCTCAAGGGCTATGGGAAAATGAAATCCTACGAACTGTTCGACAACCGCCAGATTTGCAGAAAACTGCGGCTCCTGACCTACATCAGTTATCTCGAACACAAGCCCCTGCGCTGGCAGTTTGTTTTTACAACCGCCAAGGATGGGAAGTGGTCGCTCCAAAACGTGCGCGTGGACGACCAGCTCGAAGAAGCCATCGCGGGGCAATGAACCTGGCCTGGCTTGCGCTGGCAGAGCTTTGCCTTGCTTCTGACTCCTGAATTCTGACCTCTGCCTTTTCTCCACGTCCTTCGCGATCTTCCTGTAAGATCGTGTTTTTAATCTTATCCCCCTTGCCTGCCACCCGGAAGGCTGTAGAGTCTTTCTTTCCTATGCCTGAACTCGCCAAAGCGTACGACCCCTCCCTCGTGGAGGACAAACTCTATGCCCGCTGGCTGGAGCAGAACAGCTTCCACGCCGACCCCGGCAGTTCCAAGCCGCCGTATTCCATTGTCATCCCCCCTCCCAACGTCACTGGCGTGCTCACCATGGGGCATGTGCTCAACAACACCATCCAGGACATCCTCATCCGCCGGGCGCGTCTCCAGGGCAAGGAGGCCCTCTGGCTGCCGGGCACCGACCACGCCGGCCTCGCCACGCAAACCGCCGTCGAAAAAGCCCTCCGTAAACCCGCTGAACTCCCGGCCAACGTGCGCGAGGTTTTGGAGTCCCTCGACCATGTCTGGGACAAGGCCGCAGGCAAACCCAAGGCCCCGCTCACCCGCCACAACATCGGGCGCGAAGCCATGCTCAAGCTTGTCTGGGCTTGGACGAAGGACCGCGGCGGCATCATCATCCAACAGTTGAAAAAACTCGGCTGCTCCTGCGATTGGAAACGGGAACGTTTCACCATGGACGAAGCCTATCACCGCGATGTGATTAACGCCTTCATCACCCTCTACAAAAAGGGCTACATCTACCGCGGCAAACGCATGGTCAACTGGTGCCCCGCCTCCCACACCGCCCTCTCCGACGAGGAGGTCATTCCCACCCCGCAAAAAAGCAAGCTCTACACCATGCGCTACGAGATCGCGGAACTGCCCGGCCAATTTTTGGAGATCGCCACCACCCGCCCGGAAACCCTCATGGGTGATTCCGCCGTGGCCGTCAATCCCACCGACGAACGCTACAAGCATCTCGTCGGGAAACATTGCTGGCGCCCTTTCCCCCGCGCCCAAATCCCCATCATCGCCGACGCGCATATCGACCCGGCCTTCGGCACCGGCGTGCTTAAAGTCACCCCCGCGCATGACAAGGCCGACTTCGAGATCGGCCAGCGCCATCAGCTCCCGATCATTGATATCCTGCACTGCGATGGAAAAATAAATTGCCCGGCGGTACCGGAACTCGACGGTCTCGACCGTTTTGATGCCAGGAAAAAAGCCGTGGAAATGCTCCAAACCGGCGGCGCATTGGTGAAGGAAGAAGCCTACGAGAACAATATCGGCTTCAGCGAGCGCGGACAGGTGCCGGTCGAGCCGCGCCTTTCCGAGCAATGGTTCCTCGACTACCGCAAGATGCTTAACGGCCGGATGATCGAGGAGGCTCTCGCAACCGTCCGGGACAAGGTCATTCGCTTCTATCCGGATCGCTGGGAAAAAGTCTATGCCCACTGGCTGGAAAACATTCAGGACTGGTGCCTCTCCCGCCAGGTCTATTGGGGCCATCGCATCCCCGTTTGGTATCATTACCCAGGTAGCTCTAGTATTAGACCAGACAATATATCTATTCGTGATTACATGGACAGACCGGATGCTGGCAAATTACAAGAAATACGTGTACAAATGGACTCGCCAGGGATAGATTGGATACAAGATTCCGACTCGCTCGACACCTGGGCTTCCTCCTGGCTCTGGGCCTATGCCACGATGGACACCAAAACCCGGAAAAAATTCTATCCCACCAGCACGCTCGTCACGGGCCCTGACATCATCTTCCTTTGGGTCGCCCGCATGATCATCGCCGGCCTGGAATTCAACCCAGCGGAATCCGCCGCCGCTCCCGGAAGCCCCGAATACGCGCAGGCCAACCGGGCCTTCCAGGATGTTTATTTTACCGGCATCATTCGCGACCATCAGGGCCGGAAAATGTCGAAGTCGCTCGGCAATTCCCCCGATCCGCTGGATCTCATCGCCAAGTATGGCGCCGACGGACTGCGCTTCGGCCTGATGCGCATCGCGCCGCAGGGTCTGGACATCCGCTTCGACGAAAAACAAATCGAGGAAGGCCGGAACTTTTGCAACAAACTCTGGAATGCCTGCCGCTTCCGCGCCATGCAGGGCCCCATCGATCCCAAGGCCGATCCGTTCGGAAAAAAGCTGACACCCTACTCGGCTCATCTGCTGGCACGGCTCGACAAACTCATCGACACCGTCGAAGCCGGATTTGAAAAATACGAGTTCAGCGCGGTCGCTTCGGCCATCTACGGATTTGTCTGGGACGATTTGTGTTCGCGCTTTCTGGAAACCGCCAAGGCCGATTTCGCGGATCCCGCATCGCCCACACGGGCAGGAACGCTCGCAACCATCGACCATGTGTTGTCGCAAGTCTTGCGCCTGCTTCATCCCTTCGCGCCGTTCATCACCGAGGAAATCTGGATCGAACTCGGCTTTGCCACGGAAACCATCCAGTTCACGGATTGGCCGGTTAAATCCGGCAAAGCGATTGACTCCGTCGCAGTTGAGTATGCGGACAAGACCTACGCGCTCATCGACGCCTCGCGCCGCCTGCGCGGCGAGTTCCAGATTCCGCTGGGCAAAAAATTGGATTTCAAACTGCACAGTGAAAAGGCTCTTTCACAATCGGAACTGGCCCTGCTCAGTCCGTTGCTCGGCGCGCAATCGCTCGAAATCATCAGCGCACCCCTGGCAAAAACACCCGTCGCGCTCACGCCGTTGGGCGATCTCTATCTGCCGTTGACCGGGCTCATCGACGTCGAAAAAGAAAAGCAGCGACTGGAAAAAGAAATCGCCAAGGCCCAGGCTTCGCTGGAACGGGAATCCAAAAAACTCGAGAACACCGCCATGCTCGCCAAGGCCCCGCCGGAGAAGGTGGAAGAATGGCGCGCGCTCAAAGCCGAGGCCGAATCGCAACTGGCAAAGTTCCGAGAGCAACTCGTTTCGCTGGGTTGATGCACACTATGGTGGGACGACCGCTGTGTCGTCCCGCTTGTTTTGGGCTGGAACCAGCCGCATCGACCCCCCTGGCAAGTTCCCCATTATACACAAGTACTGGATCGCCACGCCCCGATACCCGCCGTAGGCGGCGTGATCAGGGCTCGCGATGACGCACAGCCCGGGTCCGCATGCTTGGCTGGCACTATGCCTCACGCACCCGCGTTCCGCCGCGGCGGACGAGGAGCGTAGCGACGCGGCAATCCAGAAGTCCTATCCATCCCTTCTGCTCCGAAGTATTTCGATGTTAATCCTGTCATATCCCAGCACTGCCGGATTGCATCCCGCCCCAGGCCGTATTAAATTCAGACACGAACTTCCTCGCCCCCATCCATATCTTTGCCGGCGTTTCAACGGAAGCGCTGGATTTCCTTGAAAGTCTCGCCCGCCCGGTGGAACTTCAACCCGGCGACTTCGTCTTTCACGAAGGCGAAATCAGCAATGTCTTTTATGTCATCGACCACGGAAGCGTCGAAATCATCAAGGACGCCGATTCCGCAGCCCCGACGCTCATCGCGACGCTACGCGATGACGATTTTTTCGGTGAAATGAGCATGCTGGAATGCCTGAAACGTTGCGCCTCGGCGCGCTGTGCGACTGCCGTCAAGTTATACGCCCTACACAGCACCGACCTGCACAAGCTCTACCATCGCTGGCCGGACCAATACGCGATTGTGATCCTGAACATCGCGCGCGACCTCTCCCGCCGCCTCCACGCCCTGGACGATATCTTCGCCGCCCGCGCGCATTAAAAGGCAAACCTAGCTTTGCGGCGCTGCAAGCTCAATTCTCGGAAAAAGCGGCTCAGCCTTGCCTACCCGCGTGCCCTGCGGAATCGACGGCCACACCGGCGCACTTCTTCCCGGCAAAACCGGCAAGCCGCCCAATTGCAGCAGGATTTTTTCCACCGTGCCGGGCAGGATCGGTTCCAACTCGCCCGCCAACAGATAAATCCCCGACGCGAGTTCGCCCAGGACCACGTCCAGCCGCCCCGATAATGCGGGATCTTTTGCCAGCTTCCACGGGGCCGACTCTTCGACATACTGGTTGGCTCGGGCGACGCCCTTCCACAATTCCATGATCGCAACGTGGATCTGCAACTTGTCCATGTTGGAGCGATAGGATTCCACAGCCGCCAGGATATCACCACGCAGGCTTTGGTCTGCGGGAGTAATGGCCTCCTGCTTGATGGACGGAACAACTCCTTCGCGATAGCGGGTAATCATCGAAACCGCCCGGTTGACCAGATTACCAAGGGTATTGCCCAGTTCGCCCTGGTAACGCAGGTGAAATTGTTCGGCTGAAAAATCCGCGTCGTAGCCCAACGCCATCTCGCGCATGACGAAATAGCGGAAGGCGTCCACGCCGTAGCTCTCGATCAGGTCCAACGGATCCACGACGTTGCCGACCGACTTGCTCATTTTTTCCCGATTCTGCGTCCACCAGCCGTGAACGAGCAGGAGCCGCGGCAACGGAAGCTTGAGCGCTTTTAGCATGATAGGCCAGTAGATGGCATGGGCCGGGACCATGATGTCCTTCCCGATCACATGCACCGCGGGCCAGCGCTCGCCGACTTTTTCACCGTCGTAGCCGATGATGGAAATATAATTGATCAACGCGTCAAACCACACGTAGGTCACCTGCTCCGCGTCGAAGGGCAGCGGGATGCCCCAGGCCAGCCGCGATTTCGGACGCGAAATACAAAGGTCGGGAATGGGCGCTTCCAACGCACCGAGAACTTCCTTGGTGCGGAAGGAGGGGTAAATCCAATCGGGATTCTTTTCCAATTCCCCGCGCAGCCAGTCCTGATATTTCGCCAGCCGGAAGAAATAAACTTTTTCCTCAAGTTCGATCACCTCGCCGAATGATTCAGGAAATTTTCCGCTCACACGGTCTTTTTCGGTCAAAAACTGTTCCTGCCGGGTGCTGTAAAAACCTTTGTAAACATCCGGATAAATTTCGCCGTCATCGTACAGCTTTTGCAGGACGCGCTGGACCACGGTCTTGTGCCGGGGCTGCGTCGTTCGCACAAAATCGTCGAAGGAAACGTTCAGGCGACGGTACAGGCTTTCAAAACGACCGGCCATTTCGTCGCAAAATTCCTGCGGCTCCCGACCCTGCTTCTGGGCGCTTTGCTGGACTTTGATCCCGTGCTCATCGACTCCGGTCAGAAAAAAAACGGATTCGCCACGGCGGCGATGGTGGCGCGCCAGGACATCGGTCAGCACCTTTTCATAGGCATGGCCGAGGTGCGGGTTGCCGTTGACGTAATCGATGGCGGTGGTGATGTAAAACCGTTCGGGCATAACCTGTCGATTCTAATGCGGGGCCGATAATTGGCAAGCTCTTGAAAATTTAACCACGAAGACACCAAGACACGAAGGAAAACCTTTTTGAGTTAAAACCAAAACCGGTTTACTCCTGCTCTTACTCTATCTTCATCTATCTCTATCTCGAATGGCTGAAAGCTGGATCGCCACGGCCCAACTCCGACATGCGTCGCGAATGTTCCAGATGGGCCTCGCGATGACGAAACGTGTGGAGATCGACGCCCGCTGGCACAATACCTCACGCACCGCGTCATTGCGAGGAGCGGAGCGACGCGACAATCCAGAAGACTCATTTTTTAATTGGAATTTGAATACTTTTTACAGGAAGTACGCAAAGGTTAAGGAATCCGAGCGCTGAAGGCGCGGATTTATATGATTTTTAGAATTAATTGGAGCATCAACATGCTCGACCATAGGAACGAACCCATTACGATTCCAGCAAACATACGAAAAGGGCTGCGGACAGGATGCGGCTGAAAAACACTCTTCCTCACCACAACCGCTTTAGCCCAGACATCACCGTATCCCTGTTGAAGCGGCCCCTCTTTCATCGACATGTATCCGATATGGCCAAAGAACAGGACATCTATATGGTAAGGCAAGTCACGGATAGTTGACCCTTTTAAGGTTGCCGGACTCCCGTCCGTTTGAACAACTCGCAAATCAGTTTTCCGATGGTGACGGTGCCAAACCCCTCGGAAGCTGCATGGTAAAGGAATGCTCCAAAAATACTCAAACCAAACCCTGTGAATTTGTGCTGGCTTATTAATTGGAGCCAGTCCGGCGTAAGCAACCCGCGGCGATTGAGAACAATAAATTTGCCGGACGCAAACGCCAGTCATAAGCACCATCAAGCTGCATATAAAGCCCAATCGCGTTATCATGGTTTTTATCAACGTCTAGAGTTCAGGCATACGGGACAACCAGCGTGAGCCGCGAAGCGGAACTGGCCTGTCCTCCATAGCCCCAGCGACGGAGGAAGCGGCCAGGAACCAGAGGTGCGGCGACATCCGGGCTACAAGCAGAGAATTTCCGTGACCGGTGTGAAGTAAGCAGGTTAGCTTGATAAACCATTATGAAGATTCTTTCCGGACTTTCGGAAGGCCAGGTTTTGCAACGGCAGGGCTCCAAGGGCGCCTCTCTCAAACTATCTGGTACTTGCGCCAAACCCGGCCCCCTCACGATCACGATTGCCTCAAAAAAAGGCGCTCTCAAAGGTTGGAAAAATCGGGCCGCAGGCCGCGCCGTAAAAGGGAATTTTACAATCCGCGTCGCAGGCATTCCAGCGGGTGGGCCTTACCGGCTGGAGTTGCGTTGCAACAAGGCCGCAACAAGCATCCGGGAATTTTTCGCGGGCGATGTCTGGTTGCTCGCCGGACAAAGCAACATGCAGGGTGTCGGCAACATGTCGGAAGCACCCCGTCCGCATCCCCTGATCCAGAGTTTTTCGATGCGCTGCGAATGGATGCGAGCCGCTGAGCCCTTGCATGTGATGTTGGAATCACCCGATTTTTGCCACCACGGCAGCAAACAATGCACGGCGGAGGAATCGAAAAAGATCCGGCGCACAAGCTACAAGGGCGTGGGGCCCGGCCTGTGGTTTGCACACGAAATGCTGCGGCGCACGGGCGTACCCCAGGGCTTGATTTGCGCCGC